>JAJZTU010000247.1 GCA_021848765.1 Bacillota bacterium | reverse complement strand
GGTAATTTCCACCAACCCTAACTGGGTAATCCCCAGGATATTGGTCTTGGTCTTGTCTTTTTTAACCTCTTCCTCCAAAGCCTGCAGGACCTGCTGACGGTGTTCCTCATCGACCATATCTATAAAGTCCACGATGATTATCCCACCCAGATTGCGCAGCCGCATCTGGCGGGCAATTTCAATTGCTGCTTCCAGATTGGTTTTGAGGACAGTCTCCTCTAAATTATGAGTGCCTACATATTTCCCGGTATTAACATCAATAGCGGTTAAGGCCTCCATTTGGTCTATCACCAGATAGCCCCCGCACTTCAGCCAGACTTTGCGTTTCAAAGCCTTTTCAATCTCTACATCCAGATTGTGCCGGCTGAACAGGTCGCCTCCTTCGGAGAGCTGAATTTTGTATTTAAGCTGGGGCCCGATAAACTCCAAAAGCTCCATGATCTTATCATAAGCATAACGGGAATCAATCTTCAGCCTGTCAATATCCCCTGTAAACAGGTCCCGGAGAATCCGCTGGACCAAATCCAGGTCCTTATGAATCAAGTTGGGGACAGGCCCTGAAGACGCCCGGTTCTGGATCTTTTTCCACAGCTTGGAGAGAAAAAACATGTCCTGCCGGAGTTCTTCTTCTTCCATACCCTCGGCTACCGTACGGACAATAACTCCCATATCCTTCGGCCTGATAACATCGGCGATACGCCGCAGCCTTTCCCGTTCGGCATCGCTTTCAATACGGCGGGAAATACCCACATAATCCACTGTAGGCATTAACACCAGGTAGCGGCCCGGAAGGGTTATATGGGTAGTCACCCGGGGGCCCTTGGTGCCGATAGGCTCCTTGGTAATCTGCACCACCAGGTTTTGGCCTTCCTTGACCACATCAGTAATATTAGCCCGGGGATGGACTACATTGGCCCGGGGATTTTCCAACTCACCCTCCGCCCACTCAGCAGGAGTCCGGGCCGGGAGGGCCTCCTCCACATAAAGAAAGGCGTTTTTCTCCAGCCCAATGTTTACAAAGGCCGCCTGCATCCCCGGAAGGACATTTTCTATTTTACCCTTATAAATGTTCCCTACCAGCCGCTGGTTCAGGGAACGCTCAATATATAGCTCTACCAGAGTCTGGTCTTCCAGCACTGCCGCCCTGGTTTCCTCTTCGGTAACATTTACTATTATTTCCTTAAACATCAAACCAACTCCTAAAAACTTGGTCGTACCAAGTACCTTGTGCCCAGGCGGTAACCTTGGCAACTTACCCTTCCATGGGGGACAGCATTTTCTCCCCGTCAAAAACATACAGCGCCAACCGGTGGATTTGGGCTGTGGTTACATCCAAGCCCAGTTTCCCAAAATCATTGAAAGCAGACAGGACATCCTCCGGCCGTATATTTCCCTCACTTCCGGATTGCAGGAGCATCCGTAGAATCAACATGTCACCCTGCAGTTGGCCTGAGAGTTCAAAAATTCCCGGACGCAAATCGACTTCCTTTTTTCCCTTCTTGGTATTCTTCTCAACCCGGATCTCAGGGAGGTCCTGAAATTTCCGAACCAGCTCCGAAACCGCTGCGGATTCTACCGGGCCGTTCAAATAAGCCCGGACAAGGTAATCGGCACGGTTAATCACACTCATCAGAGCCGGGCTGCGGAGGGAAACCCGGCTAACCCGGTTAACCCTGTAGCCTGAGGGAAGACTTTGGCGCAGGGCCTCCTGCAGCCTGTCAGGTTCCCAGTCCCGGGCCAGTTCCAGGTCCAGATACTCTTTATCACTGGTTACTCCTACTGCCAGGGCTGAGCCAAAAGACATTTTCGGATGGGGGTTAAAACCCTCGGAAAAAGCCATGGGGATTTTACCCCTGCGCAGGGCTCTTTCCACAGTTTTCACCGTATCCAGGTGAGAGACAAAGCGGGCCTCCCTCAATTTGCTAAATTCTATCCTGTAGCGCATGTTTTCCCTCCCTGCCCTTCAGGTCTAAACTAACCCCCAAATCATTACACAGCCGGCAGCAATGGCAGTCCTCAAAACGGCAGTCAGGGGTTCTCGCTGCTTCCAGCGCTTTCCGGTGCTCCCGGATTAAAAACTGCTTACTCACCCCGGACCCGATATGCTCCCAGGGCAAAATATCACTGTGTTCAAAGCTTCGCCGGGCATAGGCCTCCGGAATAATTCCCTCTTCGGCAAAGGCCTGCATCCAGAGCTCATAGTGAAAGTGCTCGGTCCAGCCGTCAAACTTACATCCCAGGCGCCAGGCCCGTTCTAAGGCAGCAGCCAGCTTCCGGTCTCCCCGGGCAAAAACCCCTTCAATCACACTTAATTTGGCATCATGCCAATTGAAAGTGATTTTGCGATTTCTGATCCGGCTCTTGAGATAATTCTGTTTCTCCCTGAGTGTGTCCAGGGAGTCCTGAGGTTCCCATTGAAAAGGAGTACCGGCCTTCGGCACAAACGAGGAAGCGCTTACAGTGACCTTAAGCCCTTTGCCCTTTTTCCCCACACCTAACTCATCGGCAATCCGCACTACCCGGTTGGCCAGGTAGGCGATACCGTCCAGGTCTTCCTCAGTCTCTGTGGGCAGGCCAATCATGAAATACAGCTTGATAGTCGTCCACCCGTGCTGAAAAGCGCTGGTAACAGCCTCTACCAGGTTCTCTTCAGTAACCCCTTTGTTAATCACATCCCTGAGCCGCTGGGTCCCGGCTTCGGGTGCAAAAGTCAGCCCGGTTTTTCTTACCCGCTGGACCTGTTCTGCCAGGTCCACGGAAAAGGAGTCAATCCTGAGGCTGGGTAAAGAAAGGCCCACCCCTTGTCCCTCAAATTCATTGAGCAGGGTCTCCACTACCGGGCCTACACAGGAATAGTCGCTGGTGCTCAAGGAGGTCAAAGATATCTCGTTATACCCGGTATTCTCCATGAGTTCCCTGGCTTGCCTGTAGAGGGTCTCCGGACTTTTTTCCCGCACAGGGCGGTAGAGCATCCCAGCCTGGCAAAACCGGCAGCCCCGGGTACAGCCCCGCAGCACCTCCAGCATAATCCGGTCATGGACAATTTCCGTGTAAGGCACAATAGGTTTGGTGGGAAAGGGCACTTCATCAAAATTTTTAATTACCCGTTTGTTAACCACCTGGGGAACACCCGGGCGATTAGGCCTAACAGCTGAGATTTTGCCTTCGGTGTCATATTCTACAGAATAAAAGGCAGGCACATATATGCCTGGCACCTGTACCAGTTGGGTAAGCAGCCCGGCTTTACCCCCCGGTTTATCCTGCTTCCAGTCCTTAATGACATCCAGGACTTCATTCAGGACTTCCTCCCCTTCCCCGATAACAAAAAAATCAATAAAAGGGGCCAAGGGTTCGGGATTAAACCCACAGGGCCCCCCAGCGGCGATAAGGGGGTAGCTTTCATCCCGTTCTGCACTGGACAGGGGGATTTTTGCCAGGTCCAGCATATTGAGAATATTGGTGAAGCTCATCTCATATTGCAGGGTAAAGCCGACCAGGTCAAAATCAGTCAAAGGCCGCCGGCTTTCCAGGCTGAACAGGGGCAGGCCATGCTCCCTTAGTTCCTTCTCCAGATCCACCCAAGGAGCAAAAACCCGCTCCAGCAGTGCATCCGGACGGGCATTAACTATGTGGTAAAGAATGCGGGTACCCAGGTGGGACATGCCTACCTCGTAGACATCCGGGAAACAAAAGGCCATTTTCAGGGCAGTCCGGGACCAGTCCTTGTGAATTGAATTCCACTCATTACCCGCATACCGGCTGGGCTTGGTGACCTTTGGCAAAATTCGTTCCTCTAAAAAATTCTCCAAAAGCTGCGTCATCTATTTTCCTCCTTGCCGGGTATGCTTTATTTGCCGCAAACCAAGCTGTGTTTATCCGGATAGCTGTCCTTAATAGTATATCTGTTCAGTGCTAACTTCATAATGTTCTACACATTAGCAAAAAAATCCTTTTCGTAGGAAGTTATAAAAAAATAATTTTAGTTCCTGTCCCTATTCAGCAAACCGGCCAGGGGAACCAGATATCCTTTCTCCAGCAGGCCCGTAACCAGTTCATTTTCGTTTAGCAGCCCCAAAAACCGCCAGTTCTTGTCCATGACCATGACCAGGTGGTATTTTCGGGGTACAAAGCGTTGGATAATATCCTTTACCGGGGCATCCTCCTGTCCCACCAGAACCTGGGCCATCAGCACACCTTTATCTGCCAGCTCATCCTGTTTCCTGGTCAGAGAGTGGAGGAATACAAAGTGGGCCTGGGAACGCTCTTTAGATGCTGCAATGAACAAAAATAACACTATGATGAAAAAATCCAGCCCGGTCAGTTCAAAGTACAGGCCGCCCAAGCCCAGAACCCCCAAAAGTACGGCAATCCCCCTGCCCATGCCCGCAGCCAGTTCCGTAGCTTCCTTAAATCCTACCCGGGGGGCGAGAAAGGCCCTGTAAATCCGGCCGCCGTCCAGAGGTAGGGCCGGGAGCAAATTAAAAGCCAACATAAGGATGTTGGCCCGCTGCAAAAACTTCATATCTGCCGATAACCAGAACTCCTCACTTCCTATCCCGTAGATTCTCAGGCTCCAGAGTAAAGCCAGCAGCAGGGCATTGCTAAAAGGGCCGGCCAGGGCTACTTTCATTTCCACGCTGGGCCGGAGTTCCAGCAAATCCTCCATTTTGGCCACCCCTCCGAAAGGAAGGAGCTCAATTTCTCTCACCTTGATGCCCATCCAACCGGCGGTCACCACATGAAACAGTTCATGGTAGAAGACCAGACCAAAAACCACTAACGCCTTGACCAGGACACCGGCCAGAAAATATAAGCAGAGGAGGGCCAGGAAGTAGCGGTTCAAAACCAGTTGGACACCTGCGATACGTCCCACGTTCATTCCTCGGACCCTCCTACCATCATTGTATTCCGGTTTGGTTCAACTTGTTAAACGGATCCACCAAGTCACCCTTTTCCCGTATCTCGAAGTGGAGGTGTGGTTCTTCGGCTGCACCGGTTTGACCAACCTGCCCGATGATATCCCCTTCCTTGACCTGTTCGCTCTCTTGCACCACAATTTTGTCCAATTGGGCATAGAGGGTGGTTAGCTGTCCACTATGGCTGATCTGCACATATTTCCCCAGTACTTTGTCTTCCCCAACCTTGAGCACCTTGCCGTCCAGCGCTGCATGTACTTTGGTCCCCAGCTTGGCTTCCACAT
>JAJZTU010000246.1 GCA_021848765.1 Bacillota bacterium | reverse complement strand
CAACCTGGAAAATTGCAACCGTACAGTTCAATTATCATATATCCGTTGATAAAATGCACTACAGCGTGCCTTACGAATATATCAGGCATAAGGTCGATGTGCGGATCACCCGCAATGTCATCGAAGTATTCTTTAACAATCTGAGGATATGTTCACACCCCAGACTGCACGGGCGACCGGGCCAATACAGCACGGTAACCGACCACATGCCGGAGGATCACAAGAAATATACCCAGTGGAATGGTGCTCGATTTATCTCCTGGGGTGAAAGTGTCGGAACTAATACAGCAATCACTATCCGGGCCATTCTGTCCTCCCACAAAGTGGAACAGCAGGGCTACAAAAGCTGTATGGCTCTTCTGAAGCTGGCAGACAAGTATTCCCTTTCCAGGCTGGAAGCCGCCTGCGCCAAAGCCTTATCATACACGCCAAGACCCGGTTACAAAAATATTAAGACCATCCTGACGACAGGACAGGACAAAGTTGCCACTGAAGCAGCGAACCTGGCCACAAACAGCTCTGCAGCCTATGGGCTTACCAGAGGTGCAGGCTACTACGGGAGGGATGGAAAATGATCAACGCCACCACTATTAATAAACTGAATGAGATGCGCCTCAGTGCTATGGCAGAATCATACCGACATCAGCTACAGGAGTCTTCCTTTGAAGCCCTGTCCTTTGAAGAACGCTTCAGCCTTATGGTAGACACTGAATGGGCAAGACGAAAGAATAACCGCCTGATAAAGCTCATTCGCAAAGCAGAGTTTCTGCAAAGCGATGCCTGTATTGAAAACATCGAATATCATGCCGACCGAAAACTGGATAAAGGTCAGATTGCCCGACTGGCCACCTGCGCCTACATTCAGGAGAAACACAACCTAATTATCCTTGGGGCTTCAGGTGCTGGCAAAACCTATCTCTCCTGTGCTTTCGGCAATGCTGCCTGCCGACACTTCTACAGCGTTAAGTATATCCGTCTGCCAGATTTGCTGAATGAACTGGCAGTGGCTCGTGGGGAAGGTATCTACAAGAAGGTGATAAACCAGTATAAAAAGGTCAGTCTTCTGATCTTGGACGAATGGCTGCTGGTTCCTCTGTCCGGCACCGAAGCCAGGGACCTTCTGGAGATTGTCGAAGCCAGACATAAAAGAGGGTCCACAATCTTCAGCTCTCAATTCACACCTGCCGGCTGGCACGGAAAAATCGGAGAAGGTACGCTGGCTGACGCAATCCTTGACCGGATTGTCCATGATTCCTACACAATCCTGATTGATGGGGAAGAGTCTATGCGCAAACGCAAAGGAATTACCGAATAAAATGAACTAGCCGGGAGCTGCCCAACCGGGTGGCTCCCTTACCGGAACCCTGGCTCAATTTTTCCGGACAAGTGGCTCACTTGCCACCGGAATGGTGGCTCTGGAGGACCGAAATATCCACAGAATCATTTAATCCACCCTCAACATTATCAGTCGTTATTGTAATTCTAGAATTCAGATAATTCTTTTCGGTGGTTTTCGGAATAAATATCTGATGTTTTTTCTGTGCCTTGGTTCCGTTGAGCGAAAATTCAATTTGTTTGTAGTTATTAATTAATATAAGATCAAAATATGTGTCTTGATTAGACGCAGCTGTTATCAGAAAATTTCCTTCAAATTTGTTATTATGAATTTTAACTGCTTTTAAGATACGTTTGTTATTTTGGTCTACCATCTGAACACCAAGACTTAACTGAACCTTTTCAGTGCGAGAGTTATCTTTTTGTGTAAGCCACCGAATTGTGAGTAATGTTATTGTAACAATAAGAACGATTATCAAAGATATAATTTTAATGTTTTTCATATTACCTAATCCTTTTTTGAAATATTGTCGGTAAAAATTGTAGTAGTAAATCTTTCGAATTCTAGAAAGGTATCCGATGGAGATGAACATTTTTTGGTATTTTTGGAATAATATTAATTATTGCCAGCACCCCTAAAAAATTAGTTAATAAACGCCACTGTCACCATCTGTTTGGTCAAGTTGTTTATATCCTGTGTTATCCCAAACTATGTGAATGGTGGCTACTTCGTAAAAAGTACCAGAGCTTGGATAGTAGTCGCGGTTTTAGTGGCTATTCAACTGCTTTATTTGTTGGATATTCCCCGGACAATTGATCAACTCCTTGGAGAAGAACATACCTCTGTTGAGGCTCTCAAGGCAGATTATGATCGGGGCAAAAGGCCGGTGCCAAGTACCGGTATGGTATTGTCTATTCTTATCGCCGATATGCTGGCCTATCCTAAACACCTAACCAGGATTTACAAGATTGAGGAAATGGCTCATCTTTGGAAAACAGGACTTTTGTTGGGTATTTGTCCAACTGTTCTCAATGATGATCGTATATTGCGTGCCCTTTCTGCTTTGGGCCAGGCCGGAACAGTTATGGAGGAAACCCTGCACCTTCTGGCGATCCATACGTCAACGTTTCAGTATCCCCTTGACCCGGTTTTTTATCGACACATCACTTCTGGAACTTGACGGCGAATTTGCCAAGGCAGCCAAGGTCACCTTTCTGGCCACTTTTCCGCATGTTTTGTTTAGCTAAGCCTATGCGGACCAATGGAACAGTTCGAGATGTATATGCATTGTGCATCAACAATCCGTTGTTTGTTAAGTCCTGTGGGTTACAAAAAGTCCCGTCTTACCGTACCTTAGCCCGTTTTGACCAGATAATGACGATGGAAGGCTTATCCAAGGAATTACCTCCATAGATCCCTATGGAAGGCCGGTCTGCCTAGCCGGTCATCCTATGCAGTTATATAGCCGCCTTCATTCGAAAGAGCAATATGTGTGGGTGTGTCCGGCCTTTAACCCGGAACGCAAACAAGAAAGATGTGCTTGTTCCCCAAATCACCATGCTGCCTGTTGTAACCTTGCACCGACTGGAAGAACTGTTCGTTTCTCCAAAGAGTTAAGCCCTCTAATTGATTGGGAGATGCCGGAATACGCTCAGCGGACTCAGCGCCTATATCAATCACGCACTTCCGTTGAAAGAATGATTTCAAACCTCAAGGAAGGTTATGGGTTCCAGCGTGTGGAGAAAGGGGGAAAGTCAACGTGACAGCCCACTGCGACAAATCTCTTTTAAGTTTCCACATCCTCGCCAAATTTGCCGTTCTCAAGAACCAGCCTGAAAAGCTGCGTTCTTGGAGTACCTTTATGGTAGCGTAGATAACGTTACTTGGAAATCAAAAATACCTTTGCACTTAGGCCAAGGGGGTAGTCTGCACTTTTTTAGGAGCAAGCTTGCAGAACATACCAACAATTGTTAATAAACAAGGCGTTTTTTGAGGTGGCTATCGGGTTAACGCCATTATCTTGCAGCTAAAAATTAATTTTGGCAATTGCTCTAGGTGAAAAAAGACTGATTTACTTAAAAAATCGACCTACCGAAACCAATGGCAATGCTACCACAACCAATTGTTGAGTCATTTGACCGGTGCCCACCGACGAATCCTCTCGAACATAGTAAAAAGCCGGAATCGGACTAAACCCGAATCCGGCTTTTTCATAATACCAGGCCCTCGACTAAATACCCAGTTTAGCCCGCTTTTTCATGATATGAGCCTCGATGTCTTTGGCTACCTGTACCGGGTCATCACCAATGGCCACCTTGCCTCCGGTAATGCCCTCCAGGTCTTCAGTCAGGAGCTTTACCAGCTCCGGGCCGCCTGTGACAGGAGGAGTGGGGGAGAGGTGGGTATATAGCCCGTAAGCAAGGGCGAAGATTCCGTCGATGGTAGCTTTCTGCTCCAGGTATTGGGGAGCGGTTACCGCTACAGGCAGGTCAGAGGTATCCACGCCCAGGTAGTTGGCCAGAGCGGTGGTCACCATGGAAATCCGCCCGGTGTCAGTACAGGTGCCAAAACTCAGTACGGGCGGAATCTTCAGGCTGTTACAGATTTCCTGCAGACCAGGCCCGGCTTGCTTAATTGCTTCCAGGTTACAGAGCCCGGCAACCTCCAGGGCATGGTTGCCACAGCCGCCGCTGACAATAAGAATATCCTTTTTAATCAACTCCCTGGCCAGGCCCACGGTCATATAGTCCTGGGGGCCGGTGGACAGGGTGGTACAGTTAACCAGGGCAACTACTCCCTTAATCTTTCCGGACTTAATTACACTGGCCAAAGGTGCAATGTCTCCACCCAATGCCTTCAATATTGCTTCAGGCGAGAAGCCGGCAATGGCTTTGGTAATCTTTTGGGGGACCTTCGGGGTAATCCGGCCCTTTCTGTTCTTGAAGTTTTCAATACCCATTTTGATAAGCTCCTGGGCAATAAATCCGGCTTCAGTTGGTTTATAGTCCAGATGTTTATCTACCCCGGGCATCCGTACTAAGTCAGAGACACATACCAGGGTTACGCCGTATTGTTTGGCATAGGGAGCCAGGTTAGGAGGCGAACAGTTTTCGTCCATAGCAAAGACATCCACTGCCCCGGTAGCCAGGGTAGGTTCGATGGTCAGCCAGTTTCCGGTCAGGCCGCGGAAAACCTCATCTATCTCGAACCGCTGGAGGACTTCCTGACCACATTCAATTGAACCAATAACGTGCAGGCCTTTGGCTCCAGCATCCTTGGCTCGTTGCTGGACCTGAGGATCGCGGGCAGCCATAATCGTAGCTACCCCTATCCAGGGCTCATGGCCATTGAAAATTATATTTACATAGTTCGGGTCCAAAATTCCCAGGTCGACATCTACTTCATGGGGCATAGGAGTCCCGAAGAGGATATCCTGGACCATTTCCAGGGGTAATTGGACGCCGTAAATACAGGCTATACCCAGCCGCAGGGCTTTTTTAGCCATTGATACGTGGTCGCCGTCCACATTGGTCAAACAACTGGCGGTAGCATCCTTGATTTCATGCAGCGGACCGGCAGGATAAAGGGCCAGGTCTTTCCATAGTTTCTTCCTGGGTTCGGGGGCAAAGGTTTCAATTAGCTTACTGGGCTCGTCATAGTCCCTGTTAAGTTCCCAGATCAGGAAATCAGCCAACCAGGTGGCCACTTGCTCAGGGGAGGCGGTGGTAACCACCCCGACTTTTCCGGCAAAATCCGTCAGTTTTTGGGTGTCGGTAATTTTAAAAGGGGTCTTGCCCTGGGCAGTTGCTTTTAAGGTCCGGTAGGCCTCATAGGCATGGTGGGCATAAGTGGATATACCCATTACGTTTCTCAGCAGCATAT
>JAJZTU010000245.1 GCA_021848765.1 Bacillota bacterium | reverse complement strand
CTTCACCGTAGGAAGGCCGGCATCCAACTCTTTGGCCAAAGCTGCCAGGTCCAACTGGCCCAGCTTACGGCGGATTTCCGTCAAGCGCTCCGTCCGTAGATCCTCCCGGCAAAAACCAATCCTGGCCAGGATAGCATCGGCAATAGCGTATGACTCAGGGTGGACCGGGGTGTTCTCCAGGGGATTTTCTCCATCGGGCAGCCGCAAAAACCCGGCACACTGGACAAAGGTTGCCTCACCCAGGCGAGGCACTTTTTTTAATTGGGCCCTGGTCTTAAATTTCCCTTTGTCCTCCCGGTAATTCACCACATGCTTAGCCACTGCGGGTTTCAACCCGGCAACGTACTGGAGGAGTGATGCCGAAGCTGTATTCAGGTCCACTCCCACAGAGTTCACTGCTGTCTCCACTACAGCGCCCAAGGACTCCTCCAATCTCTTGGGATTGACATCATGCTGGTATTGGCCCACACCTATGGATTTGGGGTCAATTTTCACCAGCTCTGCCAAGGGGTCCTGGAGGCGCCGGGCGATGGAAACAGCGCTGCGCTGGGTCAGGTCATACTGGGGAAACTCTTCCTGGGCCACCTTGGAGGCGGAATAGACCGAGGCCCCTGCTTCACTGACAATAAGGTAAAAAACCTCCCGGGGCAGTTCTTTAATCAGCTCCGCCACCAAACTCTCAGTCTCCCGGGAAGCAGTCCCGTTACCAATAGCTACAATCTCCACCTGCCACCTGTTGATGAACTCCTTAAGCTTCTCCTTAGCTTCCTCCCAACGTTTTTGGGGGGCATGGGGGTAGACTACCCCAATATCCAGGGCTTTGCCGGTCTCATCCACTACCGCCAGTTTACAGCCTGTGCGGTAGCTGGGGTCAATACCCAACACCAGCTTGCCCCGTACCGGGGGCTGGAGCAGGAGATTTTTCAGGTTGACCGAAAAAACCTTAATGGCCTGTTCCTCACCTTTTTCAGTCAGCTCATTACGGACTTCTCTCTCAATTGACGGGGCAATCAGGCGCTTGTAACCGTCTTCAACCGCCTGCTGCAGGAGCGGCAGGAAGATGGTCCGGGGATTATTCACCACCCTGGCCTTTAACCCTGCCAGGATTTTAACTGCCGGGGCCTCAATTTTCACTGTCAGGACTTCTTCTTTTTCTCCCCGGTTAATAGCTAAAATCCGGTGGGGAGGAATCTTTTTCACCGGCTCCTGGTAATTGAAGTACATATCATAGGGGGTAGGCTCAACCGATTCCTTCCCCTTGGTTACCAGCATACCTTCCTCATAGGTCATACCCCGGATGGACTTCCGGAAATCTGCATGGTCGGAAATCTCCTCAGCAATGATATCCATAGCCCCGGCCAGGGCCTCCTCCGCCGTTGCTACTCCCGCCTCCGGGTTCACAAAGGGCAGGGCGTAATCTTCCGGCTTACGGTCAACCGCCTCTTGAGCCATGATCAGTTCAGCCAGCGGCCCAAGGCCCTTTTCCTTAGCAATACTGGCCCTGGTACGCCTTTTCTGCTTATAGGGCCGGTACAGGTCCTCCACCTCCTGGAGGATTTTCGCCCGCCGGATAGCTTCCTCCAACTCCGGAGTAAGCTTTTCCTGTTCGGCAATCAGCCGGATAACCTCCTCTTTCCGGCTGTCCAGGTTTCTAAGGTAAGTTAGGCGCTCTTGAATTTCCCGGATGACATTCTCATCCAGTTCCCCGGTAAGTTCCTTTCTGTACCTGGCAATAAAGGGTACAGTATTATCCTCATCCAAGAGCTGGACAGTGTTCTTCACCTGGTATTCCTTGAGTTTCAGTTCAGCGGCAATTTGTTGGATCAGCACTCTTTCAACCTCCACAAAGCAAACTTAGTTAATCAAAAGTTCAAAAAAATCCGCCCGGCCATTTCTAACCGGGCGGCCTACTGTTATATTTTCCAAAAGCAATCCAAAATCCTCTTTTATTTAGCTGCCTGAATAAAGCTCTTAAATAATTTAAGCATCTGGGTATCCTTTTCCCACATTCCCTCGGGGTGCCATTGTACCCCGACCACATATTTGTGGTTTTCGCTTTCAATTGCTTCAATAACCCCATCCGGGGCAGTGGCGGACAGGCGAAATCCAGGCGCCACGCGGTTGACTGCCTGGTGATGGAAACTATTTACCCGTACCTCTCTGGCCTGCAGGGCCCTGGCCAAAAAAGTTCCGCCCTTTACCGTTACTTTATGGGTTGCATACCACCGGGGTGCATCCTGGCTGTGTTTTAAGGCCTTATCCAACTGGGTGCGTAAATCCTGGTAGATGGTCCCCCCGGCAGCAATATTCAGTACCTGAATTCCCCGGCAGATAGCGAAAACTGCCAGGTCAGCGTCTAAAGCCTGCCGGGCAAGCGCCAATTCAAAACTGTCCCGTTCAGGAGAAATTTCCCCCAGAGCAGGTAGTGGCTCTTCCCCAAAATGGACAGGGTCCACATCCACTCCACCCGAAAAAAGGATGCCATCCAATATGTGAACCAGTTGTCCCAGACAATCAGCGGCCATCACCTGGGGGAGCAGGATAGGCACCCCGCCGGCCTGTTCTACCGCCTTGGCATAGGCCTGAGGCAAAAAAGTCCGGTCGGTCTTATCGTCATAGGAACAGGTAATCCCGATGGTGGGCCGCATATGCATCCCCTCTCAGTCCCGCAAATATCAGATTATATATATGCAATTATCCACGAATTAGACCCTGCTATTTAACCGGCACCTCTTCAGCGATAACCAGTTTAGCCCCAATCTTGGCTACCTGAATATTCAGCATGGCTGCGGCATCGGTAAAGTTATTCCTGCCCAGTTCTATTGTGGTGGCCGTGGTCCCCTCAGCAACTGTTACTCCGGACTGGACCACGACACCAGGTGACACTTCTCCCTTTTCGTTGGTAACCACCAGGCCTTCCTTATCCACAGCAACAGGGAACATATACGGCGCTTTGAGTTCCGCAGGTACTTCCACTGTCAGGTAAAGCATACTGTTACCGTAGTAGAGATGGGTCAGGCGCAGCTCCGCGTCATAAATTTTGTGGGGCTGCTGTTCTTCCAGGTTAACCAAGGTGCGCCCATCGCCATCAGTAGTCATTATCCTGTACTTTTTCCAGTCTAGCTTATAAGTGGCTGGCTTGCTGCTGCGTACCAGAATTTCGTTAAGGGCAAAAGTAATTTTCTCCGGCTGTCCTTCGGGTGCCTGTCCGGAAATACTCACCATGAATTCCCCCGGTTCACCTCCAGGGTTTACCGTAGTCTTGACCACTTGCCGGTTAAGCTTGCCATCATAGGCAAAGCTACCGGTGACCCCAATAAGCTCTTCAGCAGGGCCTAACTTTACTTTGAGCACGAGTGTATTAGCCTTGGCCCACTCCTGTACGGGCTTGTGCTTTTCCGAATTCAAGATAACCTGGTCGACGGTAATCAAGCGGCCATGCCAGCGCCATTCCCAGGCATTTTCAACTTTAGCGGCTTCAGGAGCTGCTTTTGTAGCTTCCTGAGCCGCCGGAAGCGCTGTCTTAAACGCAGTTACAGCTCCGGCAACCTTTTGGGGCGCCTCACCCTGTTTACCTTTACCGGCCTCTGATTTACCGGATCCCCCGGATAAACTGATTTCCCTGGTACCGATAGCTGAGCGGAGCTTCACAGTAGAACCTGCTTCTTTAGTAATATCCGCCTGGGCTGCCGACCACCACACCCCGTGGGCAGCAACGGCAAGCAAAGCTGCAAAAACTACAGCGGACATACCTGCTAAGCCCTTTTCTTCCTGCGGTTTGGCCGCTGTCTCCTCATGCTGCATGGTATCCCCTCCTCCTCATTGTATGAATTGTCTATTCATTAATTCGCTCAGGTTTTCCTATTTTCCTTTTCCAGATAGAAATTTTTTTCACAAATTTAACTTTGTTTTGTATGCCCGGCTTTAAAGCTAGCAGAGCAGGTCAGCAAATTGACCTGCTCTGCTAATAGCCAGTGGTTTTATCTTGTTTTAATAACGGGCCAGGTACTGGTCCAGTTCCCACTGGTGAACTTTGGTGCGGTAGTTATCCCACTCAGCTTCCTTGGCTTCAACATACTTGCTGAGGATGTGTTCGCCAAGAGCGCCCTTCACAACTTCGTCCTTTTGCAGCTCTTCGATAGCTTCCAGCAACGAACCGGGTAAACTGGCAATACCTGCTTCATCCCGCTCCGCCTTAGTCATTTCATAGATATTCCGGTTGGTGGGGGCAGGGGGCTGAAACTTATTCTTAATCCCGTCCAGACCGGCTGCCAGCATGACAGACAGGGCCAGGTAGGGGTTGCAGGACGGGTCAGGGTTCCGCATCTCTATCCTGGTGGACAGGCCGCGCTTAGCAGGTATCCGGATGAGCGGACTGCGGTTTCTGGGAGACCAGGCTACATAAACCGGGGCTTCGTAGCCGGGAACCAGGCGCTTATAAGAGTTAACCAGCGGGTTGGTGATACAGGCCAGACCCCGGGCATGCTTAACCAGGCCACCGATAAAATATTTGGCATCCTCACTCAGTTGATATTCGGCATTGGGATCAAAAAAAGCATTCTCACTCCCCTTGAAGAGGGACATATTGCAATGCATACCGGAACCGTTGATTCCAAATACAGGTTTGGGCATAAAAGTTGCGTGCAGTCCGTGCTGCTGGGCAATGGAGCGCACAACTGTCTTAAAGGTTACAATGTTGTCCGCAGCGTTCAAGGCGTCGGCATACTTAAAATCAATTTCATGCTGGCCTTCAGCAACTTCATGGTGAGATGCCTCAATCTCAAAACCCATTTTCTCCAGGGTGAGCACCATATCCCGGCGGGCATTTTCACCTAAATCCACAGGAGCCAGGTCAAAGTAACCACCTTGGTCATGAGTCAGGGTAGTAGGCAGGCCTTTCTCATCCTTGTGGAAGAGAAAAAACTCACATTCAGGACCTACATTCATACTATAGCCGAGCTGAGCAGCCTGAGCCAGGGTCTTCCGCAGGTTACCCCGGGGGTCACCGGCAAAGGGAGTGCCGTCGGGATTATACACATCACAAATCAACCGGGCAACAGCCCCGTCCTGGGGCCTCCAGGGCATAATTACAAAGGTGCTGGGATCGGGACGAAGATACATATCTGATTCTTCGATGCGCACAAACCCTTCGATGGAGGAACCGTCAAACATCATTTCCCCTTCCAGGGCTTTGGGAAGCTGTTCAACAGTAACGGGCA
>JAJZTU010000009.1 GCA_021848765.1 Bacillota bacterium | reverse complement strand
ATCACCACAGATTACGATGAGGACCGGAGCGGAAGCCAGAGCCTTTTTGCCAGGGTTATCCTCGGCAAAGGCCTCGATTACCTTTTCTTTTCCCTCCGGGGTTTCCACAACGATAAACTGCCAGCACTGGAGATTCTTCCATGAGGGAGCTAATCTTCCGGCTTCCAAAATAGCCCTCAGTTTTTCCTTTTCCACCGGATCAGGCTTATACTTACGAATACTCCGGCGTCCCGCAATTACCTCTTGAAATTCCATAGTTTTTAGCCCTCCTTTATTGGTTCATAGCTTTTTTAATAAAACTCTCGCCCGTAGTGGGCGAGAGCGTTATATTTAAATAAGGTTCATTTTTTTAGCTGCATGGCGCAACTCATCGCGGAAATCAGGATGGGCAATATTAATCAGAGCCAGAGCCCTTTCCCGCATGGATTTACCGCGGAGTTTGGCAACCCCGTACTCGGTGACCACATGGTCCACATCGTTTTTACCGGTAGTCACCAGGGCCCCGGGAGTCAAAGTGGGGACAATCTTAGAAATTGTACCACCTTTGGCTGTAGAGTTCAAGGTGATAAATCCTTTGCCATCAGGGCAAACATTAGCGCCCCGGGCATAATCCAACTGACCGCCGCTTCCGCTCCAATGCACGGTTCCGATGCTTTCCGAGCAGCACTGTCCAAAAAGGTCAACCTCAACAGTAGCATTGATACTGACCATTTTACTGTTTTGACCGATAATGTAGGGGTTGTTAGTATAATCCACCGGCAGCATTTCAATGCTGGGGTTATTATTCATAAAGTTATAGAGCTTTTTGGTACCCAGGGCAAATGTGCCGATAAACTTACCCTTGTGAATGGATTTCTTGCTCCCGTTAACTGCCCCGCTCTCCACCAGACCCATCAGGCCGTCAACTACCATTTCGGTATGCACACCGAGGTCCTTCTTATGCTCCAGGAACTTACAGACCGCATTAGGAACACCACCCACTCCTACTTGCAGGGTGGAACCGTCTTCAATGAGTTCGGCTACATGGGCGCCGATTTTTTCTTCCAGCTCGGTGATGGGGGCTACAGGCAGTTCTATAATCGGCTCATTACACTCTACTACATAGTCTACTTTAGAAATATGGATATTATTAGAACCACCTGTTCTGGGCATGTTGGGGTTAACCTCTACTATAACTTTCCGGGCTAGTTCCAAAGCAGCAGGAGTGTAGTCACAACCTAAACCAAAATTCAGATAACCATGTTCGTCCATAGGAGCTGCAGTAAACATTACTGCATCCACCCGGCCACTTTGCCTGATGAGACGGGGAACCTCATTAAAGGTATTGGCAGTAAAGGTCCCGTGTCCTTCTTGAATATGCTTTCTGCCGGCTCCTCCGGTAAACCAGGAGTCTATGAAAATGTGGGGAGCAAAAGCAGGATCAAAATAAGGCTGTTTACGTCCTTGCAGCATTTGCCTCATTACTACGCCTTCCAGCTCATCTTTGCGGTCGCATAGAGCCTTACAGAGTATATTAGCCTCAGTTCCGGCCAGGGGCATCCAAATAATGTCACCTGAGTTAATGATTTTAACTGCTTGTTCCGGGGATACCAGCTTTTGACGATATACTTCTTGTACGCTTAACATGCCCATCCCTCCAAATTTTACTTTCTATTGTTTAGGCGTCTCTGCCGGCTACAGCCTCTTTTATCCAGTTCCCGATTTTCTCTACCGGAGTGCCAGGGGTGAAAATCTCTGCAGCGCTACCGTTCCTTTTTAATTCCTGGACGTCATCAGCAGGCATGGTCCCACCACCCATGAGAATGATGTCCTGGGCGTTATTTTCATCCAACAGGTTGCGAACCCTGGGGAAAATAGTCAACTGGGCGCCGGAAAGCACGCTCAGGCCAACTACATCAACATCTTCCTGAATTGCTGCTTCTACTATTTGCTCAGGAGTTTGGTGCAAACCGGAATAAATAACTTCCATACCTGCATCTCTCAAAGCCCGGGCTACAACTTTAGCTCCGCGATCATGACCATCCAGACCGGGTTTGGCAACAAGTACCCGGATTTTCTTTTCACCACTCATTCCGAATCCTCCTCTGCAATCATCTTTGAATTACCTCAAAATATGGATCTTTAGAATAAAGGCTTTTCTTTGTACTCTCCGAAGACCTCACGGAACACTTGAATGATCTCCCCAAGGGTTGCATAGGACTTCACGCAATCGAGAATGTGCGGAATGAGATTGTCACCGGTAGTTGCCCTCTCCCGCAGGTTGCCCAGAGTTTCCTTAACGCGGATATTGTCCCTGGTCTCCCGCAGTTTTTGCACCCGGGCCACTTGATCCAATTCAATTTGCGGGTCAATTTTCAGGATTTCAATATCCAGAGTTTCGTTCTCATCTACATACTCATTTACCCCGACTACGATGCGCTGTTTGCTGTCCACATCCCGCTGGTATTCATAAGCGGCATCGGCAATCTCCTGCTGGAAGAAACCTTTGTCAATTGCCTTGAGCACTCCGCCCAGTTCATCAATCTTGGCGAAGTAGCGCTCAGCCTCTTCCTCCATTTTATTGGTAAGGGCCTCCATAAAGTAGGAACCGGCCAGGGGATCAATGGTATTGGTAACCCCGGTCTCAGTGGCAATAATCTGTTGGGTCCGCAGAGCGATTTGTACTGCCTTTTCAGTAGGCAGGGCCAAAACCTCGTCCATGGAGTTGGTATGCAGGGATTGGGTTCCTCCCAGGACTGCGGACAAGGCTTGGAAAGCAGTCCGGACAATATTGTTCTCAGGCTGCTGGGCAGTGAGCGAACAACCGGCAGTTTGGGTATGGAAGCGGAGCAGCCAGGAGCGTTGGTCCTTGGCCCCGTATTTATTCAGCAAACGCTTGGCCCAGATCCGGCGAGCTGCACGATATTTCGCAATTTCTTCAAAGAAGTCCACATGGGAGTTAAAGAAGAAGGATAAACGGGGAGCGAATTCATCTACATCCAGACCTGCTGCAATACCCGCTTCTACATAGGCAAAACCGTCAGCCAGGGTAAAGGCCAGTTCCTGGGCAGCCGTAGCCCCGGCCTCCCGGATGTGATAACCGCTGATACTTACACTGTTCCATTTAGGAACATGATCTTTGGCAAACTTAAAGATATCGGTAATCAGCCTCATGGAGGGCTCAGGCGGGAAAATCCAGGACTTTTGGGCAATGTATTCTTTGAGGATGTCGTTTTGGATTGTACCGGTAAGCTTGGAGGAAGGTACACCTTGTTTCTCCGCAGTGGCGATATACATGGACCAGACCACAGCAGCAGGCGCGTTGATGGTCATGGAGGTACTTACCTTATCCAGGGGAATCCCATCAAATAAGGTTTCCATATCCTGCAGGGAATCGATAGCCACCCCTACCCGGCCCACTTCACCGAAAGACCGGGGGTGGTCGGAATCATACCCCATGATGGTGGGCATATCAAAGGCTATACTCAGGCCGGTTGTACCCCGGGATAGCAAGAACTTATAGCGCTCATTGGATTCCTTAGCAGTGGCAAAACCGGCAAACTGCCGCATGGTCCAGAGACGTCCCCGGTACATGTTGTTTTGTACACCACGGGTATAGGGATATTGTCCGGGAAAGCCCAGATCTTCAATATAATCAAAGCCTGTAATGTCTTCAGGGGTATACAGCTCCTTAATGGGCAGTGCAGACACCGTCTCATATTTTACCGGACGCTGTTTCGCACTGTTAAACTCACTTTCCCACTTCTCTCTGGCAGCCTTAAACTTTTCCACTCCTGTATCACGCACTAAAATCTACACTCCTTTCCTGGTTCCACACATCCTTTAAATACCCACGGAAATAATTTCTTCTGCCGCTACATAGGGATCAACTTCCCGGTTTTCCACCTTGGCCACCAGCCTGGCAATATCCTGACTGGCTTCGACTGATTTGTGGATTCTCGCTCTCAAGACATGTTCTACCACTTCCAGCACTTCAGTACGCAGCCGTTCTTTTCTGGCCTGCTGGAATGAACCTGTAGACTCCAGGTGAGCTTTATGCCGGTTAATCGCATCTATCAGATCAGTAATACCCTGCTCTGTCCTGGTAATGGTCAGTAACACCGGCGGACGCCAACCGTTACCATGACAGGACAGGTCGAGCATCCCTTCTACCTCGGTTTTCACCTTGTCAGCACCATCCAGGTCGGCTTTGTTAACTACAAAAATATCGGCAATTTCCATAATTCCCGCCTTAATGGTCTGAACATGGTCTCCGGCGCCGGGAGTTAACACAACTAAAGTTGTATCAGCGACATCCATAATGTCCAACTCCGACTGCCCCACACCTACAGTTTCCACGATGACCACATCACTGCCATAGGCATCCAGGACCCGCACAACTTCTTTGGTAGCCCGGGCCAACCCCCCCAAGCTTCCCCGGGTTCCCATGCTCCGGATGAATACCCCTTTATCCAGGGCGTGGTCCTGCATTCTGATCCGGTCACCCAAAAGAGCTCCACCTGTAAAGGGACTGGATGGGTCAACTGCGATAATCCCGACTGTCAAACCCTGCTTCCGGATTTGCTTAGTCAAACAGTCCGTCAAGGAACTCTTGCCTGCCCCGGGGGAACCGGTCACACCTATGATATAGGCTTTACCGGTATGTGGATAAAGCTGGCTTAACACCCGCTTCTTTTCCGGACCGTCATTTTCCACCAGGGAAATTATCTTGGCAGTACTCCGCTTATCCCCGGCGAGAATCCCTTGTACATACTTCTCCATTGCCTCACCACCCTATAGTTGAAAATTCTCAAAATTCAATGCCTTCCCTGGCTTCCACACCGGCAGTGTAATGATGTTTGATTTCTACAATCTCACTTACCAGGTCGGCCAGTCCGACAATCTCCGGAGCTGCTCTGCGTCCAGTCAATATCAGGTCCAACCGGGGTGGTTTCTCGCGGATAAATTGGATTACTTCCTCCAGGGCAAGCAGGTGAAAGTCCAGGGCAACATTGATTTCATCCAGAATAATTAATTGATATTCACCGGAGGCAGCGGCATTCCTGGCTACTTCCAAGCCCCTCCTGGCTAAATCTATATCGATTTGAGCAGGGTGGTGGCTGTCGACAAAAGTCTCCAGACCTGACTGGACTATCACCAGGTTAGGCACAAGCATGGCAGCAGCCTGAAGCTCCCCATAGTTCTTGCTGCCCTTCATAAACTGCACAACACAAACCTTGCGGCCATGGCCGATGGCACGCAGGGCCTGCCCCAGAGCAGCAGTGGTTTTGCCTTTGCCATTTCCGGTGTATACCATTAGCAGACCTCGTTCATTGGTGGCTTGACTCACTGGCTCGCCCTCTTTTCCGTGTGGTCAAATATTTACTTGAGAACGTTAGAGGCGACAACAATCCGTTGAACTTCATTAGTACCTTCATAGATTTGGGTAATCTTAGCATCCCGCATCATGCGCTCTACAGGGTACTCACGGGTATAACCATAGCCACCGTGAATTTGCACAGCTTCAGTGGTCACCCACATAGCGGTGTCGGAGCAGTACATTTTAGCCATAGCAGCCTCTTTACTCACTTTCTCCCCGGCGCTGGCCAGGTAGGCTGCACGATACAGGAGCAGGCGGGCAGCCTCAATCTGGGTGGCCATGTCCGCCAGTTTGAACTGGATAGCCTGGAAGTTGGCAATGGGCTGGCCAAACTGCTGTCTCTCCTTGGCATAGTTGAGAGCGGCCTCATAGGCTCCCTGGGCAATACCCAAAGCCTGGGCTCCGATACCGATCCGGCCATAATCCAAAGTAACCATCACAACCTTAAACCCATCACCCGGATTGGCTAACAGGTTTTCCTTAGGAATCCGGCAGTTATCAAATACCAGTTCCATAGTCGGTGATGAACGAATGCCCAGTTTGTGTTCTTTTTTACCGAAGGTGAAACCGGGGGTACCCTTTTCGACGATAAAAGCGCTGATGCCTTTATGCTTTGGCCTGGCAGTCTTATCAGTCACAGCGGTAACAATGTAGGTCTCGGCTTCCCCGGCGTTGGTGATAAAAATCTTGGTGCCGTTGAGAACCCACTCGTCTCCGTCCAGAACAGCGGTAGTCCTGGTGCCACCGGCATCAGAACCGGCGAAAGGCTCGGTCAGACCCAGAGCGCCCATCTTGGTTCCCTCGGCCAGGGGCTTGAGGTACTTCATTTTCTGCTCTTCAGTACCAAATTTGTAGATGGGGTTTGCACCCAGGGATAAGTGGGCAGACAGGGTAACACCGGTAGAAGCACAAACCCGGGACAGTTCCTCAACAGCTATAGCATAACAGATGTAGTCAGCCCCGGCGCCACCGTACTGCTCAGGGAAAACGACACCGGTCAGGCCCAGTTCACCTAATTTATCAAACATCAAAGCACGGTCAAAGGTTTCAGTCTCATCCCGCTCAGCCGCGGTGGGGAGTATCTCTTTCTCGGCAAAATCCCGCACCATTTTACGCATCATTTGTTGTTCTTCTGTGAGTACAAAATTCATGCTTTTACCCCTCTCTCGTTTTATTAAGCTCGATGTTTTTTTAGCTTACCACCTGAACTAAATTATTTTAGAAGGTGCTTGGCAATTACAATCCGCTGTACCTGGTTGGTGCCTTCATAGATCTGGGTGACCTTGGCATCCCGGAAATAGCGTTCCACAGGATATTCGCGGGTATAACCATAACCTCCCAGGAGTTGGATACATTCAGTGGTAACCTTCATTGCCACATCAGTAGCGTACATCTTGGCCATAGAAGCTTGCTTGCTGTAGGTCAGGCCGGCATCCCGAAGGCTGGCAGCCTGGTAGACCAACAAACGGGCTGCATCGATCTGGGTAGCCATGTCTGCTATTTTGAACTGGATGGCCTGGAAGTTAGCAATTGGCTGCCCAAACTGCTCCCGCTGCTTGACATATTCGAGAGCATGGTCAAAGGCCCCCTGGGCAATCCCCACACCCTGGGCTCCAATACCAATCCGGCCTCCGTCCAGAAGGGCCATGGCCACTTTAAAGCCTTCTCCTTCTACATGGAGGAGGTTTTCTTTAGGAACCATTGCATTTTCAAAAACCAGCTCAGCAGTCTTAGATCCGTTAAGACCCATCTTCTTCTCAATGGTACCAATCCTGAAACCGGGGGTATCCTTATCCACCAAGAGACAGCTAATACCGTTATAGCCTTTTGACTTGTCAGTTACCACAAAAACGGTATAGACATCTGCTTCTCCACCATTGGTGATGAATATCTTGGTTCCATTTACCACATAGTGGTCACCCTTCAGTTCAGCGGTACACTTAACCTTGGTTGCGTCTGAACCGGCGGTGGGCTCGGTCAGACCAAATGCTCCCAGGTATTCTCCGGTGGCCAGCTTCTTCAGGTACTTTTCCTTTTGGGCTTGGTTGCCAAAAAGATAAATCGGCATGGTCCCAACAGAAGTGTGTACGGCCAGAATTACCGCGGTGGCAGGGCAAGCCCTGGCAATCTCTTCAATGGCCATTACATACGACAGGGCGGTGGTACCGGCGCCTCCGGCTTCCTCCGGAAACGGCATACCCATTAAATCATACTGGGCCATTTTTTTGAGGTTTTCCCGCGGGAACTCTGAGGTCTGGTCATAATAAGCGGCTTTGGGAGCAAGTTCATTTTGAGCAAAATCACGTACCATGTTCCGCATCATTTCCTGCTCATCTGTCAACTTAAAATGCACTGTGTAATTCCTCCTCTCTACTCTCTGAATTTTGTTGCACTCTCCCATTTTCTCTAAACTGAATCCCCGGATGCCGAATCCGCGTTCACGTGAGGCGGGCACCACCTCACGTGAGCAACGGCCCGGACAGTCTATTTGCCCTTAAATTGCGGGGCTCTCTTTTCCAGGAATGCAGACATTCCTTCTTTCTGATCTTCGGTTGCGAAGCAAAGGCCAAAGAGATTAGCTTCGTGAGCATAGGCCTTTTCTACTTCCATTTCCAACCCTTCATTTACGGCTTCCTTACACAGGCGAATGGCTAGAGCGCCTTTGGAGGCAATCTTTTTAGCCAGTTCCCTGGCGGAATCCAGAAGCTCGGCAACGGGAACAACCTTGTTCACCAGCCCGATGCGGAAGGCCACATCTGCCCCAAACATGTCACCGGTGTAAAGGAGTTCCTTGGCAATTCCCTTACCAACCAACCTGGGCAGTCTCTGGGTTCCGGCAAAACCGGGGATAACTCCCAAGTTCACTTCAGGCTGACCAAACTTACCCTTTTCTGAAGCAATCCGGATATCACAGGCCATGGCTAACTCACACCCACCACCCAGAGCAAATCCGTTAATAGCGGCAATTACCGGCTTGGGCAGATTCTCAATTTTGGAGAACACTTGCTGACCCAGAAGGGCAAAATTGCGGCCCTCAATGGCATTCATGTTCTGCATAAAGGAGATGTCGGCGCCGGCCACAAAAGCCTTGTCACCCGCTCCGGTCAAAATGATAACTTTTACGCAGTCATCCTGGGCAAGGGCATCAAAAGCTGTTCCGAGTTCACTCAGGGTTTCGGCATTGAGAGCATTAAGGGCTTTGGGACGATTGATAGTGACAATGGCAATGTCAGCATCCTTCTCAATGAGCAGATTGTTAAATTCCACAGGCTTTCCCTCCTACCGACTATACTTCACTTACAGACTGTAATCGTAGAATCCTTTTCCGGTCTTGCGTCCCAGCCAGCCTGCTTTTACATACTTGCGGAGCAATGGGCAGGGGCGATATTTGGAATCACCGAGACCGTCATGAAGGACTTCCATAATCGCCAGGCAGGTATCCAGGCCAATAAGGTCAGCTAAGGCCAGGGGTCCCATCGGGTGGTTCATCCCTAACTTCATTACCGAGTCCACGTTTTCCGGAGTGGCAACCCCTTCAAAAACACAGTAGATAGCTTCATTGATCATCGGCAGCAGAATTCTGTTGGATACAAAGCCAGGGAAATCATTAACTTCTACAGGGGTTTTGTCCGTTTTCAAGGTTAATTCTTCAATGGCCTTGTACACCTCATCAGTAGTAGCCAGGCCCCTGATGATCTCTACCAGTTTCATAACCGGAACCGGATTCATGAAGTGCATTCCGATTACTTTCTCGGGTCGCTTGGTTACAGCGGCTATCTCTGTAATCGGCAGGGAAGAAGTATTAGATGCTAATATGGCGTGAGCAGGGCAAATTTCATCCAATTGCTTGAAGATCTGAGCTTTGATGGACATGTTCTCGACAGCTGCTTCAATGACCAAATCGACCTCACTGCCATCACTAAGGCTGGTAGAAGGCTGAATGCGGCCCAAAATAGCGCTCTTCTCTTCCTCGGAGAGACGGCCCTTGGCAACATTGCGCTCCAGGTTCTTGGTGATGACACCTAACCCTCTCTGCACAAACTCTTCCTTGATATCGTTTAAGACTACATTAATTCCTGCCTGGGCAGCAACCTGGGCAATCCCGCCACCCATTTGTCCGGCGCCGATAACCATAATCTTGTTAAATTCCATTGCTTTACCTCCTCTGTTAACATGTTATTTGTTTCCCGAAACGGAATCCAGGGAGTTTCTTCTGTGTTTTAATCCACTCTGAGCAGTACAGCATCACCCTGGGCAGCACCACTGCAGATAGCGGCAATTCCCTGTCCTCCGCCCCGGCGGCGCAGTTCATAAATCAAGGTCATCATGATTCTGGCCCCACTGGCGCCGATAGGATGACCAAAGGCTATAGCACCACCGTTTACATTAACCTTGCCGGGGTCCCAACCGGTAATTTTTTCACTCACCAAAGCTACTGCGGCAAAAGCTTCATTGGCCTCAATAAGGTCAATCCGGTCAAGGTTGAGGCCTTTTTTAGCCAACAGCTTTTGGGTGGCTAATCCCGGCACTGTGGCAATATAAGCTGCTTCTGCACCTACAGTAGCATGGCCGAGGATGGTAGCCAGAGGCTTTAATCCCAAAGCCTGGGCCTTTTCCTTGGACATCAAAACCAAGGCGCCCGCACCGTCATTAACTCCTGGAGCATTGCCTGCGGTAACACTTCCGTCTTTAGTAAACACCGGGGGCAGCTTGGCTAAACCCTCCAAGGTGGTATCAGGACGGGGCCCTTCATCGGTGTCAAAAATTACCGGTTCACCTTTTTTCTGGGGAACGGCAACAGGGACAATCTCATCCTTGAACTTGCCATCCTTAATAGCCTGGGATGCCAGGAGCTGGCTGCGCAGCGCCCATTCATCCTGAGACTCACGGCTGATGCCATATTCCTTAGCTACCACACTTCCGTGTACAGCCATGTGCCTGTCATGAAAAGCACACCACAGTCCGTCATGAAGCATCAGGTCCACTGCCTCATTCCCACCCATACGATAACCCCATCTTGCTCCCTTGAGGATATAGGGAGCATTACTCATGCTCTCCATACCTCCTGCCACTACAATCTCGGCATCTCCGCAGCGGATTTGCTGGTCAGCCATGGTTACAGCGCGCATTCCGGAAGCACAGACCTTGTTTACCGTTTCAGAGGTAACTTCCCAGGGGAGACCGGCCTTGCGGGTAGCCTGCCTGGAAGGGATTTGTTGAGCTCCCCCCTGGAGAACCATGCCCATGATCACATTTTCAACTTGAGCGCCTTCGATTCCGGCTCGTTTTACTGCTTCAGCGATAACAATTCCTCCCAAATCAGTAGCAGTAAAACTCTTCAAACCTCCGCCAAACCTTCCAAAAGGCGTACGAGCAGCGCTGACAATTACCGTTTCTCCCAAACTTGTCACTCCCTCTCTCTACTGGAAACCAATCCATATCACCCTACTTTTTATCTAAACCGGTGACAGACCACAGTTCCTCCAACTTCTGGTACTTGGGCGGGAAAGTAACCTGGTAATTTAACCAGGCAGGAATGGGATACCTAACCCCTCCCTTATGGGTTGCTGCCAGGCCTTCCAGGGTTTTCTCAACCTCGGACCAGGGCATGGTAAAGGCCAGTTCATGGTCCTGGGTTTGACCGAAGACCCGCTCACCGTTGCCGGGCAGAACTACCTGACATTTCCCGCTGTTCAGAGTCTGAACCACGGTTTCTGAGCATTCAGCCCTCCCTGAAAAGGTTGAAGTAATGTTGCCACCCTCGATGTATAGAGCTCCTTGGACCAGTCGCATCACCTGGGCCGGACTTCCATATACCAGCACTAAATCCGGCCGGAAGTCAATCCTTTCCAACGGCCCTACTACCAGATAACGGAATTTGCCCTCAGGAAAGCGCAAGACTTTAGCCTCGGAATTCGCACCTGCCGCTTTGTTTATTGTGTACATTCCATCGCACAAATTGCCCTCAGTGTAGAAGTCAACGGCAGGCTGAAAGCCCAGTACTACCGAACCAATCGGGCAGGACTGGTCCTCTTTGCTCACAGCCACGGTCCAGCCATATTTCCGGGCCATACTAAAAGCCTGGCAGATGGCCACTCGTTTGCCTAAATCCTTCCCGGCAAGCTTAACCTTGGCTGGGAGTTCTTCATCTCCGGCAAACATCTTCAAACCCAGGGGCGAAGTTTGGGGCTTTACATATGTATCAAGTGCTTTTACAATCGCTGACAATTCCATTTCATTCAACCTCCCAACCCATCCAGACCGGAGTATCCGGCCAGAGCAGGGGATAATGGCCGCTAGTTCCTTAACCCCACTCTGACCTGATCTCTCTGGTGTCACCATAGCAGGCTATTTGTTCGAGCTCTGCTTGCCTTTTTCGTTAATGCACAGTAAATCGGGATTTTCCTCATCCACTTTCAGGCGTTGGTCCCGTAACAGCTCACTGACCAATACGGCAACCAACACTGCCGACATCTCAAAATGTTCGGAAATGCCCATAACCGTATGGGGTGATTTGGCTACCAACCATTCTATGGCCTTTTTGGCGGATTCTTTTTGGGTTGGCGAAATGTCTTCCAACAGCGTGGTGCTGCTGGGAATGTAGTCGGATTTGGTTTTGCGAGTAGAAAGAATGCTCCAAGAAAGTTGAGACAGATTCCTATACAATTCCATAGCCAAACCTCCCAAACATCCCGCAAGAAAAGGTGTTACAAGGTTGTGTTCTCCACAACCATGGCTACCCCCTGACCTCCACCGATGCAAAGGGTAGCAAGACCATAACGTCCTTTACGCTTGATCAGCTCATGCAGCAGGGTTACCAGAATCCTGCCGCCACTGGCGCCAATCGGGTGTCCGATGGCAATGGCCCCACCGTTGACATTGATCCTGTCAACCGGCAGTTCCAGTTCCCGGCTGACGGCAATGGCCTGAGCGGCAAAAGCTTCGTTGGCCTCAATCAGATCGAGGTCAGCCACAGAGAGTCCGGCGCGTTCTAAAGCCTTTTGGCTGGCCGGGACGGGCCCCATGCCCATGAATGCAGGGTCTACCCCGGCGGATGCTGTGGCCCTAATGACTGCGATGGGCTTCACACCCAGCTCTTTGGCCTTGTCCGCACTGGTCAATACAAAGGCTGCTGCACCGTCGTTAATACCCGAAGCATTGCCTGCAGTTACAGTACCGTCTTTCTTAAAAGCAGGACGCAATTTGGCGAGCTGCTCTAAGGTTGTGCCCGGACGGATGAACTCATCCAGGGTAAACTGCTTGGGCTCACCCTTTTTCTGAGGTATACTTACAGCCACAATCTCATCAGCAAACCGGTTACTCTCCAGGGCTTTTCCTGCCTTAGTCTGGCTGCCAAAGGAGAAGCGGTCCTGGTCTTCACGGGTAATCCCATAGCGCTGGGCGATATTCTCAGCGGTAATACCCATATGGACATCATTGAAAGCACACCACAGGCCATCCTGAATCATGGCATCCACCAGGCTGGAGTTACCCATCCGGAGACCGGTCCTGGCCTTAGGAAGCAGATAGGGGGCCAGGCTCATGCTCTCCATTCCACCGGCAACTACCATATCGGCATCCCCGGAAGCCACGGCTTGAGCGCCCAAACCAACAGCCTTCAGACCGGAGCCGCAAACCTTGTTCAGAGTCCAGGCCGGGACTTCCAAAGGAAGCCCTGCTTTTACAGCTGCCTGACGGGCGGGGTTCTGGCCCAATCCGGCCTGCAGCACATTACCCATGATTACTTCATCAACATTGCTGCTCTCCACACCGGCGCGCTTAATAGCCTCGCGGATGACCAAGGCGCCCAATTCGGCAGCCGGAATCTCCGCCAGGGTACCCCCGAAGGAACCTACAGGGGTCCGGACAGCACTGATAATGGCAACTTCACGCATTTTTAATTTCACCTTCCTCTTCATTTTCATTTCGTCAGTTCTTAGCTTCATCCTACAATTACTGGACAACATCTACCAGAATTTCTGCCAAGTCCCTGGTTTTGACATGATCAATGACATCCTTGGCCTTGGTCCCATCCTCAAGCATAGTGAGACAGAAGGGACAGGCGGTAGCGATCACATCAGGCTCAAGGGCCAAGGCCTGCTCGGTGCGCATCAGATTAATGCGCTCCCCAAGGTGCTCCTCCAGGAACATTCTGCCCCCACCGGCGCCACAGCAGAAGCCACGGTAGTTGTGCCGTTCCATTTCTACCAGCTGAACACCGGGAATGTTCTGCAGTATTTTCCTGGGTTGTTCATAAATATCATTATACCGGCCAAGATAACAGGAATCGTGATAGGTTATCTTAGCGCCCAGCTCCTTGGCCACCTTAAGCTTGCCCTCAGCCATGAGCCGGCTGATAAACTCACTATGATGAATTACTTCATAATTACCGCCAAACTGGGGATACTCATTCTTCAAGGTGTTCAGGCAGTGGGGGCAACTGGTGACAATGGTCTGGACATTGTAACCATTCATTACCTCAACATTCTCTTGGACCAAATTAGCGAACAGGTATTCATTCCCAAGACGCCGGGCGGTATCCCCACAGCATTTTTCCTCTGTTCCCAAGATGGCAAATTTGGACCCGGCCTTTTGTAGAAGTTTAACTACGGAAGTAGCAACCTTGCGGTAACGATTGTCAAAGGCGCCTGCACAACCAGGCCAGTAGATAAAGTCCACTACCTCTCCTTCTTCTGCTTCAGCCATGGTCTTAACATCCAGTCCTTCAATCCAGTCGGCTCTGGATTTCCAGCCTACATTCCAGGGGTTGCCGTTATTCTCCATACCACGGAAAGCTAACTGGGCTTCCTGAGGGAAATTACTTTCCATCATCACCAGGTTCCGCCGCATATCCACAACAGTAGGAACATGGCCGATGAATGCAGGGCACTGTTCCTCACAGGAACGGCAAGTGGTACAAGACCACAGGGTATCTTCCTGAATTACCTCGCCGGTGAGGGCCTTTTCCAACACTGCGCCCGCCCCTTCACCTGCAGCGGCAACTTGCGAGGCAGTACCCCTTTGCCTGGCAGCAGCCTGCTGGGCCAGGAGGATAGGCCCTTTCTCACCCAGGTGGGCTTTCAGGTCCTGAATCAGGGCTTTAGGTGACAGGGGCTTTTGGCTTAAATAGGCCGGACAGTTATCCTGGCAGCGTCCGCAGCGAACACAGGCATCAGTATCCAGCAGCTGTTTCCAAGTGAACTCTTCAACCTTACTGACCCCGAACTGCTCCAGCTCTTCATTACTGAAATCTATCGGTGCAAGGGCCTGAGCAGGCTTCTCTTTAAGGAAGAACTGGTTTAAGGCCATTGCCAGGATATGGAACATCTTAGAGTGGGGAAGATAAGCAATAAAGCCAAAGGTTAAAAGCAAGTGGGTCCACCAGAACAACTGGTGAATTCCTTTCAGGCTACCGTTATCTGCCCCGGCAAACAATCCTGCCAGGGCATTTCCTACCGGGGACCAAGCTGCCCAAGGATCGGCGGTAATAGCTATCCTCTGGGCCTCCAAGATAAAACCGGTAACCAGGATTCCCAGAATGAGCACTAGAGATACTCCATCATCAGGAGTTGTATCCAAACGGTCAGGTTTCAGGACATACCTCCTGACAAAAGCCATTAGAATACCCACAATAGCTGCTAACCCAAAGATATCCAACAGGAAGGTCAGGATCAGGTAAAAGCTGCCTTGATAGATTTCCAGGTGCAGGTCTTCCTGAACGGCAACTGCCAGGGTTCCCAGGGCGAAAACCAGGAAACCGCTCAAGATAAACAGATGCATCAGGCCAGGATACCCTTCCCGCAAAATCCTCTTGTGGCCAATACCGTGAATCAGGACATTCTTGATTCCTTGCCCAAAGCCAGCAAAACGTTGCTCATCCACCCCTAACCGCCAAAGGCGGTAACGGTCATAAACTCCTTTACCGAAGACCGCAAAAACAACCAACATTAAAAACCACATAATGACATAGGTGTCACCGTACCACCCAAGCGGTCTTGAAGGTACCATGGGGACCACCCCTTTCCTTATGAGTTAGCAAACCTGGTGACAAGTTGACGGAACAGGAGAAGCGCCTACCAAGTTGCCGTTGATTACTCAGCTAAGATCTTTTTAAATTCTTGAGTCAAGATAGGCACAACTTCAAAGAGGTCACCTACAATGCCGTAGTCAGCCACTTTAAAGATTTCGGCTTCAGGGTCCTTGTTTACCGCAACAATTACTTTAGAAGAACCCATACCGGCAAGGTGTTGAATCGCTCCGGAAATTCCGCAAGCAATGTACAAGCTGGGGGATACTACTTTTCCGGTCTGTCCCACCTGATACTGAGACTCCCGCCAGCCCTCATCAACCGCTGCCCTGGAAGCGCCCACGGCTGCTCCGAGGAGGTCGGCAAGTTCTTCCAGGATTTTAAAGTTTTCACCAGACTTCATGCCGCGTCCGCCGGAGACGACAATATCTGCTTCAGTCAGTTCAACCCTGCCGGAAGCTTTGCGCACAACATCCCTGATAACCTGGCGGATGTCGGACACACTTACAGAAGCACTTACTACCTCTGCACTGCGCCCGGCCTGGGGCTCAACTGGTTCGAACATCTTGGCCCGGATGGTAGCGATCATCGGCTTTGCATTAAACACTACGTTAGTGAAAGCCTTACCGGCATAAATCGGGCGTCTGAAGGCCAGTTGGTCACCGTAGATTACCTGAATGACATCTGATACCTGACCGGCGCCGATTTTTTGTGCTACTACAGGGGCCAAGTCTTTGCCGATGGCATTATGCGCGAAGAGCACAATACTGGGCTGATATTCTTTGATTAAATCGGAAGTGACCTTGGCAAATGCATCAGTGGTGTAAGCAGCGAGGCTGCTATCCTCAGCAACTATCACTTTGTCAGCTCCATATTCGGCCAAGGTACCGGTCAGAGCTGCTACATCCTTGCCCAGCAGAACGGCCGTCAGGTCTTCACCCAGCTGGTTGGCAATCTTCCGTCCTTCACCTAACATTTCGAAGATTACCTTACGAAAAGATCCTCCTCTGTGGTCTGCAAATACCCAAACTCCTGCCATGTATATTAATCCTCCTTTTGTTCTCTTTGGGAACTGATAAAATTCCTTCCGGGGTCTGCAATAACCGGAACGGGGCTAGATGACTTTCGCCTCACTTCTGAGCAGTTGGACAACCTTCTGAGCAGCTTCCGCAGGCTCACCTTCAACAATTTTTCCACCTTTCCGGGGGGTGGGCAAAGAAAGCTCAACGATTTTTACCTTAGCGCCATCAGTACCGACCAGACCGGCATCTAATCCCAGATCAGCCAGGGAATAACGCTCCATAGGCTTTTTCTTGGCCTGCATAATTCCTTTCATAGAGGGATAACGGGGCTCTGCCAGGCCCTGCTGAGCGGTAAAAATGGCCGGGAGGGCAACCTCAATAATTTCTACGCCGTCATCAATTTCTCTGGTAGCAATGGCTTTACCGTCTTCCAACTCCAATTTGGTAATCACTGTTACCTGAGGAATTCCTAACAGTTCAGCAACTCTTGGCGCTACCTGGGCAGAACCATCGTCAACAGCCTGGAATCCGGCCAAAATGATATCATATTCCACTTTTTCAATTGCTTTGGCTACGATCTGGGCGGTAGTGAATTCATCCCCACCTTCCAGGCCACCGGTGTTTACCAGAACACCTTTGTCAGCACCCATAGCCAAACACTGGCGAATAGAAGTTTCTGCTCTTTCCGGACCTACGGAAAGCACAGTAACTTCCCCTGCTCCCAGTCTTTCTTTAATACGCAGGGCCTCCTCCACAGCGAACTCACAATAAGGGTTAACAACGAAGTTAACACCTGCCTCATCGATCTTTCCATTGGCATCCAGACTGATTTTGGTTTCAGTATCGAAGGTTTGTTTCATGAGCACAAGAATTTTCAAGTCCTTTTCCTCCTTTGTCTTCTCTACTAATTTCTATCTCTCTGTTTTGTGCTGTCACAGCCGGACGTTCTTCTCTATGTTACGAACCGGCTTCACCCGAAAACACTAGCCTCTAAAATCGTCTCCCCTCCCCCGGATGGATTTTTGTGATTGCTGGTGCATCAACATCTAAATGCAATTTTCGTACCACTTACCATTTTGCCCCTACCTAATGGTAGCTTTCGCCAGCCGAGTTGTCGGAATTTTCCCCCGGATGGTCATCTCCCAGAAACCTCATCTTTAATGGTCGAGGGGTTATAGTGTCACGTTAGTTTACACTGTAAGTTATCACGACACAAAGAATATACTCCCATCCCTTGTATGACAAGGCATGGGAGTATATGTTAACGTTTGTTTACAGTGTGTTCTTAAATTTACACACCTATAAATCCATATGCAACTTCTGCAACTTTTTATATAGGCCTGGTCTGGATATCCCCAAAAGGTTAGCCGCTAAGGCCTTATTTCCTTTAGAAATTGTCAGGGCTTGCTGAATAACTTCTTGTTCCAAGCGGTCCATGATTTCTGTCAGTGATTGCTTGCCAATGGACTCTTTTACCCCCATGCTTACTGTCTTATTGTTATCACTGACTGCTACTGCGTTCTCTCCCAATTCCATTGCCTTTACCAGGTATTGAGGCAAATGACTGACCAGGATGTATTTTCCGGTTACAATATTGAAGGCCCTCTCCACAACGTTCTTCAACTCCCGGATATTGCCAGGCCATTCGTAGCTATGAAAGAGTTCCCTTGCCTCAGGTGATACACCTTTTAGATGGAGCCCAAATTCCCGGTTATATTTATCTACCAAATATTCCACCAGGACATCGAGATCAGCTTGTCTCTCTCTTAACGGCGGAATGTGCAGGCTAACAACATTCAATCTGTAATAGAGGTCCTCCCTGAATTTATTTTCTTTAACCAATTCTTCCAGGTTGACATTAGTAGCGGCAACAATCCTTACATCCACCTTTTTGGCCTTATTGCTGCCAAGAGGCTCAATTTCCCGCTCCTGTAAAACCCTGAGCAGCTTTGCCTGCATGGGCAGGGACATATCGCCTATTTCGTCTAAAAAAATTGTTCCTTTATGCGCAAGTTCAAATTTGCCGACCTGTCCACCCTTCCTTGCACCTGTAAAAGCGCCTTCCTCATAGCCGAAGAGTTCGGATTCCAACAGGTTTTCCGGAATGGCAGCACAATTTACTTTAATAAAAGGGCCATACCTGCGGTTGCTGGCAGAGTGAATCGCATGGGCAAAAAGTTCTTTTCCGGTACCGCTCTCACCCCTGATTAGCACATTGGAGCCCCGGGGTGCGACCCGGGTAACAGTTTCCTTTAGACTCGCTATTTGCGGACTCATCCCGACAATGCTGTTCAAATCATATTTTGAATTGGAGGTTTTATCTGATTGCTTAGAGTTTGTTTCCTTTTGTTCAGCATGGATTTTACTGGCCAGGTCGGTGATTTCCCGGATATCTCTAAATAAGACCTTTCCGACGGCGCCAATAGCCTTGCCGTCTTTAATTATGGGATAGCGGCTAACCACTACATCACGTCCGTTCAAGCGGTGGATTTCTCCTATTTCTGCCTTTCCGGTCTGCATTACAATGGGTAGCCTGGACAGTTTGGAATTGGTATAGGCCTGGGTCACATGTTTACCAATCATCTCCTGGGCATCCACCTCAAAAAAATCGGCAAAGGATTGGTTCACCATGGTAATAATTCCATTGGCATCGAGGACTACGATACCGTCATAGGCTAAATCCACTATGGCATTGACTGATTTTAAGACCTCCAGCACTTCTTCATAGGAAGTTTCCTTTTTGGTTAAGGCATCTTCCCCAAAGGAAAATACGCCTCCTACAATCTCTTTATTCTCAATAATGGGTACATAGTCCAGTAAATAGCGATTAGTCCCAATAACTACAGGCTGGTCGGACCAACTCCTACCGCTGGAGAGAATTCGCTCTAACTGCAGAATATTGACTATCTGGCCAAATTTTTTACCCAGCAGTCCCCCCTCTGTTTGGAATAAATTGTCAGCGATATTGTTGGTAGCTACTACTTTCTGTTCCCAGTCCACTACTACAATGGCACTGGATGTACAGTTCAGTAAAACATCCCAGTCAAATTCGGTCCGTTTCACCATTTCTACCAGATTCACCGGTAAATTCCTCCCCACTATAACATCCCCCGAACATAATATTTTTTCTACTATCTACAATTCTACAATATTGTTATTTTCCCTGCTCAAAAGCATAACTCCTTTTTTCTCAGTTATTCTCGAAATATTTGCCTAGCTTAGAAGGAATTGCCCGAGTGAGGACGAAATTAATTGAAAAATGATTAGGAGTGCCGAATTAGGAGTGCCGAAGTACAGGAGGTAATCTCAATGAGTAAGGATATTGTGCAAATCAAGGGAACCCGTCATGGCCTGGTCATAATGATGGATGGGTCCCGGGATTTTCATGAACTTAAGGATAATCTGAAGCAAAAAATTGAAAGTTCTAAAGGCTTTTTTAATGGCGCAAAGTTTACTTTTCACATTGACAATAACCTCATCAATTCCAAGGTCACCCAGGAACTTCAGGCTTATTGTTCTTCCCATGGGCTTGTTTATGACCCGGAAATTCCTTTTCCCGGCGGTCCCCACGAAAAAAAACACCAACAACCTGCTATTGAACAACCCACTACCCAAAAAACCACTGTTGAAAACCCAACCGCTAACTGTGTTCAACGACAACAGCCAGGAAACAACTCACAAATTACAACCCAAGGCCTCACATCAAAAGAGCTGCAGCAAGAAACCTTGCTGGTCAGGCATAATCTGCGTTCGGGACAAAAGATTGTCTATCCCGGCAATGTGGTTATCCTTGGTGATGTCAATCCCGGCGCTGATATTATAGCAGGCGGTAATATCATCATCATGGGAACCCTGCGCGGAATCGCCCACGCCGGAGCCTCAGGTGATCCATCTGCTACCATAACCGCCTATAATCTCAAACCGACCCAGATCCGTATTGCCGAATCTTTAGGCCGTGCTCCTGATGACGAATGGTTTCAGCAGGCAATTTCCCCGGAGGTTGCCAAAATTGTCAACGGACAAATTGTCATTGAGCAATTGGCTACACCCCATGCTGCCAGGAAAGTTTGAGACACCTGCAGTACCAGAAAAGTTTGAGTCACCTGCATTTACCAGGCAACCTTGCTGACAAACGGGTTAAACTAAACGTAAAGCTGAAAGTCAGGAGGAAGCAATCATGAGTAACCATGAAAAATATCTTCCCAACAAGGTTGACCGCGACCGTACCGATCTCTCCACGGAAAGATATAAACCGGAAGGCCATCCTCGTCCCAGAGAGTCGCATTTTATCCCTTCAGGCGTGAGAAAAGACCTAAAAATTAATATGCGCAACAAGTTGTCTTAATATTAATCAAAACGTCGCTGTTCCGTTGTGTTAATGGTTATTTGGGGTCGCTGGGGATTCAGGGCAAAGATATATATGCAAAAAAGCATCTTCGATGCCAGTCGGCTTTGAAGATGCTTTTGTTCTCTCTGGTGCCTCATCAAGTAAAGTTTCCCTAACAGGGAACTGAACAGCCTACCCGGCGCTTCCGGCGACGTTATTAGGCTGAACAACAACGAAATGCCTGGTCAACACTTTGATCTGATTAATATAAGGATCCTCGGTTCCTTGAAGTTGACAATGTTCTTGTTTTAATACCCGGACATATTCGATGATTTCTTGCGTAATCCGCTCCCCTGGACAGATGATGGGAACTCCGGGTGGATAGGCCATAATCATCTCGGCGGCAATTTCTCCTTCGGATTCCTCCAGTTCAACCAACCGGGTATCACTATAGAAAGCCTCTTGCGGCGTTACCACCAGTTCCGGCGTTTCCGGCAAATGGGTGCCGAGTTTGGTTACATTTTTAACTCCCTGTCCGGACGCAATAGCCTCCATGGCTCTCAAAAGCCTGCCAACCGTCTCCTGATCATCACCAACGGAGAATAGGAAGAGCACATTGTAAAGATCCGCCAGTTCAACCTGAATCCCATAATCCCTGCGCAGGATAGTCTCCACATCAAACCCGGAGAGACCTAGTTTACGGACATTAACCGCAACTTTGGAGGGGTCCCAGGCATAACATCCGTCTCTACCTAACATTTCCTGCCCCAGGACCTGAAGTCCTTCGATTTTGCTCATTTCCTGCCTGGAGAATTCAGCAAGGGCCAGAGTACGTTCCAGCAATTCTCTTCCCTGAACAGCCATCTGCTTCCTGGCCACGTCAATTGAAGCCAGTAGAATATACGACGGACTGGTAGTCTGGGATAGATTCAGCACACCTTTTACCCGTTTAGGGCTGATAATTCCTTCCTTTAATAACAATAGCGAGCTTTGGGTTAGCGAACCAACCAATTTGTGAGTACTGGCCGCACTCATATCTGCTCCGGCCTGCATGGCTGAAATAGGCAACTGGGGATGAAAAGGCAGATGGGCGCCATGGGCCTCGTCAACCAGGACAGGAACCCCATAACTATGGGCAATTTCCACAATAGCCTTCAGGTTAGGCGCATAACCATAATAGGTAGGATTGACAATAAATACACCTTTGGCATCAGGGTGTTCTTCCAACGCTTCTCTAACTGTTTCCGGGGTAACTGCCAGAGCTATGCCATGTTGAGGACAAACCTCCGGCTGAATATAAATAGGCACAGCACCACTGAGGATTATGCCGCCAATCGCTGATTTATGAGCATTACGGGGGAGAATAATCTTATCTCCGGGCTGGCATACACTCATAATCATGGCTTGAATCCCGGAAGTAGTCCCGTTTACCAAAAAGAAAGCATGGTCAGCCCCATAAGCATCCGCAGCTAATTCCTGTGCTTCTTTAATCACATCCAGGGGATTACAGATATTGTCAGTTCCCTCGAAGCAGGTGAGGTCAATGGCCATGACCTCTTTGCCCACAAAGTCACAAAATTCCTTAAGCCCCCTGCCCTGTTTGTGGCCGGGAACGTGAAAGGGTAGTGTGTTTTCAGCGACGTATTTTTTTACTGCGTCAAAAACCGGTGTATTATGTTGATTAAGTATATTGTTCAAGTTTTACCACTCCTTTCACCACAATGAATATATTACACCATAAAAATTTTATTTTGGCAAGAATTTTTTTGACATGTAATGAAAACAGGAGAGGATTCTCCCTCTCCCAGGATATTGCCCTAATCTGAATTTTGTGCCTACTAATTTAAGCTATTCATTGGCAACCTTCTGGCCTTCTTCCTGAATTCATCCCGTAAGATTCGATGTAATTGAAGTTTATTTACGGAGACACTTTGACTTTTCAGGTGAGATGAAAATTCCAAAAAACATACAAAATACTCTTGAAGCGCTTCCACCTTCTCCGGTAGAATGCTATATTCACCATCCGGCATTTGTTTGATTAAACCTACTCTATAGAATGAGCCATCAGGAAACTTGCGCACAACATTGTGCTGGAGTAATTCTTGCACCGAAATAGGCCTGCCTTCCAAAATAGCTTCTGCTTCCTCCATGTGCTTAATCCAGGACTGCCACTCATGTTCGGCAAGAAAGATCTCCAGGACCGGTTCAATCTCCTTCCTGAGCCTGGCCTGGGCCTCCGCTTCCACAGCCCGTTCCCTTTCCAGGCGTTGTTTTTCCTGTCTTTCTTTTTTTAGTCTCTCTAGCTCCAGTTTTCCTATTGCTTCCTGTTCTTGCGCGGACTTGTCCTGTTCAAGCTGCCGAAGCTGCTGGTTTTGATAATAGATGTAACCAATTAACCCTAGGCCTAAAATTACTCCGATTATTATCAACCCATACATGACTTCGCTCCTCCCCACAGTCCGCCGCAAATCACTGGGAATACTTTCCTTTTTTTATTCTTCCTGAAAGACCAAATTCCTGCCGGAAGGAAACACAGGAAACATTTTTCTCTCCCGGTTGATGAGCGCTTGATAAATTTCCTGCCAATTCTTTTTTCTAAGCATGCCTTTCGGTAAGGGTCCCTGATTATAAGGTGCATCAAAGAGAATTACCGGAATACCCGCTTGATAAATGGATAAGGCATTTTCCAGTGAGTCTTCGATGAAGATTTCTATATCCATCGACTTGCAATGACAGCTCTTGTCCCCAAAGTTAGTCATTACCAAATCATCATAGGCTATCCCGTGTTCACGTAACCACTTTTCGGTCAGGTATCTGTATTGCTCAGGTCTGGCCGTAATCAGCATGAGGTCATGGTCATCCTTTAGGCGGCGCAGTATTTCAGCGGCCTGTTCCACAGGAGCCAGGTTGGTCAGGAGGAGTTCCTGATTAGTTCTAAAGAATCTATCCATTTCTTCCCAGGATACATTGTAAATCTTTTCAAACTGGTAAAACACTATGTCTTCCAGTTTTTTGTCCTGGGCAAAATGCCGGTTAAGCTCCCGAACCCACGTATTGAGTGAATCAGCAATAACACCGTCAATATCAACACCGATTTTCATGGTTTCACCTGCCCGCCCAAGCTCATAAAATATACTATCTAAGTATATCATACTCACTGCACTGAAAAAAGCGCACAAGTTATGAGGGGAGGTTAAGAAACCTTTGGATTACAGGCCCTATTTGTTCAAACTCGATCAGAAAGCCATCATGACCATGCGGGGAGTTTAACTCAAAGTATTGAGCCTTTTTAGCACATTTGCGGAGAATCTCAACTATCTCTTTCTGCTGGTATGTCGGAAAGAGAATGTCACTGCTTATTCCCATGACTAAAACCCCGGCCTGAATTCTGGAGAGAGCCGCTTCATGGGAATCATAGCCATAGCTTACATCGTGTAAATCCATCGCCTTGGTGAGATAGAGGTAGCAATTGGCATCAAAGCGCTTCACCAGGGCGCTGCCATGATAATGCAGATAGCTTTCGACTTCAAATTGCTCATCAAAACAGAAATAGCGCCCCGGATCCTCTGAACATAGTTTACGGCCAAAGCGGTGGTTCATGGATTCATCGCTTTTGTAGGTAATGGTACCGATCATCCTGGCCACTGCCAAACCGTCCACCGGCCCCTTTCCAGGATAATACCTGCCACCCTGCCATTTAGGGTCAATCATGATGGCCCTTCTCCCAACCTCATTAAAGGCAATGGCCTGGGGATACAGCCAGCCTGAAGCAGCAATGCAAATGGCTTTTTCCACCCACTCCGGATAAGTGACCGCCCATTCCAGCACCTGCATCCCGCCCATGGAACCGCCGGCCACTGCTTTTAGTTTGGAGATTCCCAGGTGCTCCAGGAGCTTTTTTTGGACTTTGACCATATCTCTGATCGTAACAGTGGGAAAGTCCATACCATATGGTTCTCCTGTCTCCGGATTGATGGAGGCCGGACCTGTAGTCCCATAACACCCACCCAGGACATTAGCACAGACAATGAAGTACTTGCCGGTATCAAAGGCTTTTCCCGGTCCGATCAAGGGATCCCACCAGCCCACCGTTTTTTCCTCTGGGGAGTGTTTTCCGGCACATTGCGCGCTCCCGGTCAAGGCGTGCTCGATTAAAATTACATTATCCCGGGCAGGATTCAGGGTTCCGCAGGTTTCATAGGTTACATCTACCCGGGTTAACTGTTCGCCGTTTTCCAGGAGAAAGGGATCAGCCTTTGCACCAAAGGAGAAAGTTTCCGGCCTGGTAATTACTTCTTGGCTGTTTTTATGTATAAACATCGGTTCATCTCTTCCCTCTCTACACTATGTAGTTAATCTACCACACATAAAAATATCCTCTTCCAATGAAGAGGATGCATAGTCTTACCTATAGCATAACCCTCTCATCTCTCAGAACTAAGTTCTGCTGGAATTGGCACATTTCCAAAACCAAACCTGCCTCACCGCCGGACATCTCTGCCCCCAAACGGAAAGTGAGTCGGTCGTAGCTGTTGCCGGGTGTCATCGGGCCAGTCCCTCCACCACTCTTGATAAGAGAAGCTATTTAGTTTTAATTAGCCTTAAGCCAAAGCAGTAATGAATATATATTACCATATACCCGCTGTAGTGTCAATATTTTCAGGCGGTGCACCCAGCTAACAGGCAGGATTTTGTCACCTGTTGTCGAAAAAGCTAATATTAAATTTAAGTTAAGTAATAATATTATTAGGCGGTGAGACTTATGGAGCTTTCCTACCTTGATACTACCATCCGGCTGGTTGTAGCTATGCTGGCCGGAGCTATAATTGGCTATGAGCGCACCAAAAAACGCAAACCTGCCGGTATCCGGACCCATGCTTTGGTCTGTATCGCTTCTGCCTCCCTCACCATAATTTCCGCTTATGGGGTTCAGGATTTTGTTGAAACCCGCTCGATGGATCCTTTGCGCTTGGCCTCCCAAATTGTTTCCGGAATAGGTTTCCTGGGAGCCGGTGTTATCTGGAAGGAGAGCCACGGTGATATCCGCGGTCTCACCACAGCCACCAACATTTGGGCTGCCGCCGGTTTGGGTATCGCTGCCGGGTTGGGACATTTTTATCTGGTTTTCTTAACCATTGTCCTGCTGCGGATTGCTTTAAAAATAGCCTATATTCTGGAGAAACTTGGTCTTATCACTTATGAGACCACCTGTAACCCGCACAACGGGGATGACAAAATTGATGAATGCAAAGTGAACAACGGAGATTAAGTCTGCGCAAAAAATTGCCGGTTATGACGCAAGTTGTCGTCGTAACCGGCAATTTTAGGTTTTATGCTTGTGATTTATAAGCCTTAATTTTCTCGGCATAGCTGACCGCGAGTTCCTTGGCAACCTCCTGTGATGATGCTTCACTCAGGACCCGGAAAACCGGTTCATCAGAATCGGGCAGCACCAGT
>JAJZTU010000244.1 GCA_021848765.1 Bacillota bacterium | reverse complement strand
ATATCGCCGAAGTCAAGGCCAGAGATGCGTCTGTGCTAGGAGTAGCTTTCAGGGGGAATACCGAGTTAGCCAAGTCGGCAGACCATGTCCTGTATATTCCCGGGACCCATAAGCTGCTGTCTTCGGTACTTACGGTTATCCCGCTTCAGCTCTTGGCCTACTACGTAGCAGTGGCAAGAGGCTGTGATGTGGATAAGCCGAGGAATTTGGCGAAAAGTGTGACCGTGGAGTAGGACTTGGGGTTAAAGGGACAACTGTTGTGGATAAACAATAAAGTTGTACAATGGAAAATAAAGATGTACAATAAACAATTGTTATCAGCAATAAGGTTTGTCAGTGATTGCAATAACTGAATAGTAGTTGTCAGTAAATGAAATGTGAAAGGCCCCCGTAAGGGGGCCTCCGTACGCTGCAACATGGTTTGTCAGTGGTTGCAATAACTCGTTAAGTTGTCAGTGGACCGAAAAGTTGACAAACCCCCGCAAAGGGGGTTCTGTGTGACTAGGAAAGGGGCTTGCTAACAGTTTGCCCCTTTTTTGTTAGCCCTTCCGATACCACAACCTGTAACTCTGCAATAATATACTATATGCCTTAAATTTTTAGATGTATAATTCATGAAAATACTTTCAAAGGAGGTTGCTTCATGAATATTACATCTTTTCTAATATACTGCTTTATTGTTACATTTACACCTGGACCTACAAATATCGTTATATTGTCCACAGCACATAATTTTGGGACAAAAAAGGCGATGAAATATGCATATGGCGCAACTATCTGCACATAACGGGAATTACCCCTGCTTTGAGTCCTACATGCAGAGATACTGTTTTCACTGCAATCGAAATGGCGAAGAGAAACGATGTTACAGTGGTTTTCGATCCCAACATACGGCTAAAGTTATGGGCGCCGGAAGAGGCCAGAGAAGTATTAATTTCCATTGCCGGCAAATGTGATATTGTTTTGCCTGGCATGGAGGAAGGGAGACTTCTCACTGGCCAGACTACACCTGAAAAAATAGCCGATACGCTTTTGCAGAATGGGTCAAAAGTAGGTGTGGTTAAACTTGGTGAGAAAGGCGCTTACTATGCTACCTCAAGCGAGAACGGATATGTTGAAGCATCTAAAGTCAGCCATATCGTCGACCCACTTGGGGCAGGCGATGCTTTTGTAGCCGGTTTTCTTTCAGGATTGCTAAGAGAGTGGTCCTATAAAGAATCAGTCCTACTTGGCAACCGTGTAGCTGCTTTTGCATTGACTGTTGTTGGTGATGTTGAGGGATTACCTTCTTGGTCCCAAGTTAATCCAACCCAGGATATGAAAGAGGTTCTTAGATAGTACTGTAAGTATAAAACACCGGTACCGCTATTGACATAAAGCAGGAAATTTGCAACAATTATACTATATTTACCAGCAAGGTCAGCGACGAAGCTGTCACACACCGGAAAGGAGGCTTTTGTACTTTGACCCAGGATGAATGTGATAAAACATTTAACGCCGATCTATGTGAACAAAAGCTTCCCATCCCTATAAACCCTGTTATTCACGCAACCTTACGAGCTATATATTCCGGTGGTTTAAGTAGCTGTTGGGGACAGGATTCGTACGGTCGTCCACAATACCACTACGAAGCCCGGGATGGACACGTTACGCTATTCTGTGAACCTCCCTATAAAGGTTTCCTGCCTTGGGTAAAAGAGGCTATGAAAGACGTAAAAGTCCTGCAAAGACTCTATCTAAGCCCCAGGTGGAGTTTTATTTATGCCGGTAGTCTTAGGGAAGCAGTTCGTAATCTGTCGGTAGAAACAGCCGATGTGTTTTTAATATTAATGACCAAAATTGCTCAACTACCGGACCCCCGGCGGGATATTGCCAGGATCCAATTAAAAGATATAGCCGGATACCGTTCCGTACGTGTTCGACATGGAAGCACCCAAAAACTATATAACGATTTAAAACAAGAAGTGTTCCGACTGGCCGATCTCCGTCTAACAATGGTTTGGCGGGATTATAGGGGCGGCCGGACAATAACCTTCGGTAAGGAGCGTCCCGACCGGTTACTGGACATTGTAGATGTGGAATACAAACACGATGGGGAAGCCAGGACAGCTTTCGGGTTCCGCTGTGGTCAGGCTTTGGCGACTTTCCTGAATCCTGACGGGCTACGCTGGATTGGCTACTATAGCAAAGTGCTGTTACAATTAAGCCCTTACCACGAAGCTTTTGCCAAAAAACTGGGGACTTACTGGATACTGGTTGGTGTAACAGCAGGAAAGAAAGGGGTATACCCTCGGGCTACGCCAAATACTATTCTGGATTTCTGCGGAGAGAAGGCAAACTGGCGAAACCCCGGGCAGACCGTGGATACTTTTATTGAGGCTCACCAGCGGCTTAAGGAAATAGGGGTACTGGAGGACACCCCAATTCTCGAGCCACTCTCAAGGAAAAAAGGGTATTTTAAAAAATGGTTGGAAACGCCGTTAACTGTGAAGTTATCCGAATATATCTGGAAGGTTATACATTTAGAAGAACCGGAAAAGTCATCGTTCCCAAAGAAAGCGAGAACCCAAAACGATAATTTCCAATACAAATTTTTGCCTGCCGCTATTCCCAAAAGCCCTCAGGAGTTACGGGATAACCCGGCGGTCATCAGACAATTTCGAGCTGATTACAGGTTAGGCCAGGATGAATTAGCCCGGGCAGTGGGAGTCACAAGGCAAACACTTTCAAATTACGAGCGGAGATTACGCCCCTTGCCGGAAGATACGGCTATAAAAATTTTAAAAGTATGGCGACACAGGATCCAACTTTAACCTATTCATCAAGGAATAGGTTTTTTTGTTAACATGAGTACACCAACTCTATGATAAATTACACCTATCCAGTGAGTAAACCACACCTATCCAGTGAGTAAACCACACCTATCCGGTGAGTAAACCACACCTATCCGGTGAGTATGTCAACGTAATTTTGGATCGAAACCCTTTGAGTCAGGAGTATCCGGGGAACAGTTAACTTTTCTAAAAAGCTTTAAAAGTATAGACCACATTATGAGTTGCGTTCTGTTTAGCAGGCACCTTGTAAAATATAAATACAAGGAGGTAGTTAATTATGGACTATAATCCGAAACGATGTACACCTCTGTCCGAACTTGAACAAAGAACAACCCGGCTGCAGGAGCTTTTAAAGGAGAACAATTTAGACGGGGCTGTCATCCTTCAGAATGCTGATTTATTTTATTTGGCGGGTACAACTCAACGATCCCACCTGTTTATCCCTGCGGAGGGCAAGCCCATCTTGATGGTTAGAAAGAATTTTGACCGCGCCAAGCTGGAATCCACAATCGAAAATATACTACCGATGAGTAACTTAAAAGAGTTACCGGATAAGCTGAAAACTTTTGGCGGTACGGAATTAAAACGCATTGGTTTTGAACTGGACGTCCTTCCGGTCAATCTGTATTTTTCTTATCAGAAGCTTCTGGCTCCTATGGAAATAACCGATGTCAGTAACTTAGTGCGAAGGGTACGGGCAATTAAATCTCCTTACGAAATTGAGGTACTTAGGGACGCTGCCAGGTTGAATCAAATCATGTTTTCCCATGTAAAGGAATACCTGCGTGAAGGAATAACCGAGGCTGAGTTTGCCGGTAAACTTGAAGCCGTTTATCGCCGGGAAGGGCACCAGTGCTTTATCAGGATGAGAGGGTTCAACTTGGAAATCGTCTATGGTCATTTGATGTCCGGGTCTAATCTTGCCATACCCAGCTTTTTCGATGGCCCTACCGGAGGCAGTGGACTTAACCCCTCGTTTCCCCAGAGCGCCGGTCTGAAGGTAATTGCCAGAAACGAACCGGTGATGGTGGACTATGTTGGCGTCTACGATGGCTACATGGTAGACCAGGCTAGGATATTCTGCATTGGTCACCTTCCCGAAAAGCTGGTTCGGGCTCATAATGTAGCCCTTGAAATACAGGATGCAATTAAAGAACAGGCCAAGCCAGGTGTGCCCTGTGCTAAGTTATACGAACTGGCGGTTAATATTGCAGATCAATACGGATTAACAGACCACTTTATGGGTTACCCGGAACCTGTGGCCTTTGTAGGCCACGGTGTAGGCATTGAGTTGGATGAACTCCCCGTCCTCGCTAAAGGATTTAATACGCCTCTTGAGAATGGTATGGTATTTGCGCTTGAACCGAAGTTTGTTTTCCCCGAAGGGGCGGTAGGAGTCGAGAATACCTTTGTGGTGACCCCGGCGGGTCTGCAAACACTGACTGAATACGATGAGAGCATTGCTTACCTGTAATTTGGAACAATGCAATACAGACGCTTTCCTGTGGTTTACTTATTGTAGGTGATGGATGAAAGGAGAACAGATTTAAGTGACTGATACAGGAATAGAAAAGTTTCAGGCAGCAAAAGAAAAGTGGAGCAATGAATTCGCCTGTACTTCGCAACGGTCTGTCAAGTACCAGACATTATCCGGATTGCCTGTTCAAGAACTATATACGCCGGAGGATATTGCCAATTTCAATTACATGGAAAGTTTGGGTTTCCCCGCTCAATTTCCGTTTACCCGGGGTGTTCAGACCAATATGTATAGGGGACGACTCTGGACCATGCGGCAGTTTGCCGGCTTCGCCACAGCTAAAGAGTCCAATGAGCGTTATAAGTATTTATTGTCCAGCGGTACAACCGGCCTGAGTATAGCCTTTGATATGCCGACGATCATGGGCTATGATTCCGATCACCCCCGGGCTTTTGGTGAAGTAGGCAGGGTAGGGGTAGCCATCGACTCCCTGCAGGATATGGAGATATTATTTTCAGGAATTCCTTTGGATAAAGTCAGTACTTCCATGACCATCAACGCTCCTGCTTCTGTAATCTGGTCTATGTATATAGCCACAGCCGAAAAGCAAGGTGTCCCTTCAGTAAAACTTACCGGTACAATCCAAAATGACATCCTCAAAGAATATATTGCCCAGAAGTCCTGGATTTTCCCACCGGAGCCCTCCATGAGGCTTATTACCGATATCTTCAAGTTTGCCGGGGACCATGTCCCCAAATGGAATACAGTAAGTATCAGCGGCTATCATATCCGGGAGGCCGGGGCCACTGCCGTCCAGGAACTCGCCTTTACCCTGGCTGACGGTTTTGCCTATGTAGAAGCCGGTATAGCTGCCGGCCTGGATGTTGATGAATTTGCCCCCCGTTTATCCTTTTTCTTTAACTCCCATATTGATTTTTTTGAGGAGAT
>JAJZTU010000243.1 GCA_021848765.1 Bacillota bacterium | reverse complement strand
GAGGAGCGCTGGAACTTTGTCCACAGCTTTAAAGGGCCGGACCTGCTGGACCGCATTTTAAACCTGCTGGCAGAGATTCGTTCCTTTGATGTAGTTATCCTCCTGGGGTCTGACCAACGGATCCGGACCATCAGGTCTTTGCTGGACCAGGAGGTAGTCGAAATAGAAATAGGGCAATCACCAATTAAGGATGACAGAATTGTGCCTGTTGATGAACTCGTCGGTTTGGTCCGGTTGGTCAAGGGCAAGCGGCGGAAAGCAAATCTGAAGGAGGTCACCCATGAAGCGAGTGGTTAGTGTGAGCCTGGGTTCCCCAAAACGGGATCATATGGTAGAAGTTGAACTTCTCGGAGAAAAAATCAAGGTGGAACGCATTGGGACCAATGGTGACATTTCTGCCGCCAGAGCGCTGGTCAGGGAACTGGACGGCAAGGTCGATGCTTTTGGCCTGGGCGGAATTGACCTGTATATTTTCGCAGGGGCCAAGAGGTATATCCTGCGGGATGCCCAAAAAATTGCCGCGGCAGCAAAAAAAACTCCTGTGGTGGACGGCAGCGGATTAAAAAACACCTTAGAGCGGCGGGTAATTGAACACCTGGAAAAGGAGCAGATTCTGGCTCTCAAGGGCCAAAAGGTCCTGCTGGTCAGCGGTGTAGACCGTTTCGGGATGGCAGAGTCCCTGCAAAAGGCAGGATGCGAGGTAACCTACGGAGACCTGATTTTTGGACTGGGTATTCCTATTCCTCTCAGGTCACTGCAATCCCTGAACAGAGTAGCCCAAGTGGTTGCTCCTGTAGTCAGCCGGCTGCCCTTTAAGTACCTGTACCCAACAGGGAAGGAACAGGAGCAGGTTAGCAGCAAGCACGAAAAATATTATCATGATGCCAATATTATTGCCGGGGATTTTCACTATATTCGCAGGCATTTACCGGAAACTCTCCCCGGCAAGATTGTACTTACCAACACTGTGACTAAAGAAGATATTACCCTGCTGCAGGACAGGGGGGTCAAAGTCCTGATCACTACCACCCCTGAACTTGAGGGGCGGTCCTTTGGCACCAATGTCCTGGAAAGTATTCTGGTAGCACTTTCCGGAGGAAAAAGCCAACTGGACGAGGACCAATACAACCAATTACTGCAAAAAATCAACTTCACCCCCAGGGTGGTCCAATTCCCTGAAGCCCGGGTGAGCTAAGGAGTGAAAGCCCAATGGAGCAGTTTGCTTTTATGATTCACCCCCTGGATGTCCGGGATGTATCCAGGAAATTTCAGTTCACCAAATACCTTCCCAATGCCCTGGTCGAGGGCATTCTGCCCTGGGTACCGGCTTTTAAAGCCGCCGAAATTGAGGGGCCTGCTTCTGTACACAACCAGGCCAAAGGGTGGTTTGTCACCTGCCCGCTTACCAGCCGCCAAATGCTGTCCATGCCGGAGGGGAAGGTTATCAGCAAAATCGTAGCGGCAGGGAGAGTAGCGGAACGCCTGGGTGCGAAAATATTAGGTTTGGGCGCTTTTACCTCAGTGGTGGGCGATGGGGGAATCAGTGTGGCTAAACAGCTTAAAATACCGGTAACCACCGGAAACAGCTATACTATTGCTACAGCTATAACCGGTCTCAAACAGGCAGCTGAGATAATGGGCACTGATTTAAAACGGGCAGAAATAGTTATAGTTGGGGCCACGGGCTCCATTGGCAGCGTTTGCGCTGAACTGCTGGCCAGGGAGGTTAACAACCTTACCCTGGTAGGGAGAGACCCCTCGAAGTTGGAAAAAGTAGCCCGTAAACTGCTGTATGAGACCGGACTCCCGGCACGAATAACCACCGACCTGAAAAAAGTCCTTCCCGGGGCTGATGTCATCATCACAGTAACCAGTTCAGTAGATGTGCTGATTGAGCCGGAGGATTTGAAATCCGGAGCAATAGTCTGTGATGTGGCCAGGCCCAGGGATGTTTCCAAACGGGTTGCTGAACTGAGGGATGATGTTCTGGTTATTGAGGGAGGACTGGTAGAAATCCCGGGAGACATTAATTTTAACCTCAATTTTGGCTTTCCCAACAATACCTGCTATGGATGTATGGCTGAGACCATGCTGCTGGCCCTGGAAGGCAGGTATGAAAGTTTTTCCCTGGGTAAGGAAATAACGGTACGGCAGGTTGAAGATATCGAAAAAGTCGCCAAAAAGCACGGGTTCAGGGTAGCGGGGTTGCGCAGTTTCGAACGGGCGGTGACTGTGGAAGAAATTAGAAGTATTAAAGAGCGGGCAAAGGGTCAGAATAATACACGCATCTGCGTCAACCACTAGTTCACATCTTAAGCGCCACAGGTTTACCTACTCCTTGACAAAAGGAGGAAGCCTATTTATAATATGGTATTAAGAGTGAACCGGTAGACAAGCACTGCAAAAACGCCTTGTTTTTGTGGTGCTTGTTAACATGTGGTTACAGGTGCGGTGCTTTTCTCCGGTGTCAGGGTTGCTGGCACTATTTTGTTACCGTCAGGAAACTTGAATATGGTGGCAGCAGGCTACATATATTGGTCATAGCCGGCAAACCACAAAAAGGAGAGAGAGAACATGCTAGAGAAGGAAGTAATCCTGAGCCTGGAAGGTTTAAAAAAATTAGAGGATGAACTGGAACAGCTAAAGACCGTCAAAAGAAGGGAAGTAGCTGAGAGGATCAAACAAGCCATTGAATTTGGCGATATTAGTGAGAACTCCGAATATGAAGATGCCAAGAACGCTCAGGCATTTATTGAGGGCCGGATTCTAACCCTGGAAAAGATGCTGCGCAACGCTAAGGTAATTGATGATATGGAAATACATACAGATGTCGTGAGTGTGGGCTCGACCGTCCTGCTCAAGGATTTGGAATTCGGAGATGAGGTGGAGTACACTATTGTGGGTTCAGCTGAGGCCGACCCTTTAAACAATAAAATTTCTAACGAATCTCCTGTCGGAAAAGCTATTCTCGGACAGCGGAACGGGAGCACAGTTGAGGTTTCTGTGCCTGCCGGAATTTTGAAATATCAAATTCTCAATATTCGGAAGCAGTAAGAGTTGTGTGCGGAGGGAAATCGGATGACTGTAGAGTTAGAATTAAATGAGCTAATGCGGGTCAGGAGAGACAAGCTTGCTGAATTGCGGGCCAAAGGGGTTGAACCCTTTGGCCAAAAGTTTGAACGGACCCACCTGAGCAGCGATATTCTGGATAATTTCGAGACTCTGGAGGGCCAGGCGGTAGTAATTGCCGGCCGCCTGACGGCTAAACGGGGACATGGAAAAGCCGGCTTTGCCAACCTCCAAGACCTCAAAGGCCAAATTCAAATTTACGTCAGGTTAGACGATGTCGGTGAGGAAAATTATGAAATTTTTACCAAGGCCGACATTGGCGATATACTGGGGATTGCCGGGACTGTATTTAAGACTAAAAAAGGGGAGATTTCCGTCTCTGCCACCCAGGTGACCATGTTGTCCAAGTCTTTGCGGCCCCTGCCGGAAAAATGGCATGGCCTGCAGAATGTGGAACTGCGTTATCGCCAGCGTTATGTAGACCTTATTGTCAATCCCGAAGTCAGGGATGTTTTCATGACCAGAAGCAGGATTATCCGGGCCATTCGTAACTACCTGGACAGCAATGAGTTTTTGGAAGTAGAAACCCCGATGATGCAGCCCATCCCCGGTGGTGCGGCAGCCCGTCCTTTTATTACTCATCATAATGCCCTGGACATCGATCTCTACCTGCGGATTGCCCCGGAACTCTACCTGAAGAGGTTGCTGGTCGGCGGTTTGGAGAGGGTTTATGAAATTAACCGTAATTTCCGCAATGAGGGGATTTCCACCAAGCATAACCCTGAATTCACTATGCTGGAGCTCTACCAGGCTTATGGAGATTATGAGGACATGCTGCGGCTCACCGAGGACCTGATATCCCATACCGCGCAGGTAGTCCTGGGGACTATGGAAATCGAATACCAGGGGGAGAAAATCAACCTCACTCCCCCGTGGACAAGACTTCCCATGTTAGATGCCATCAAACAGTACGCAGGAGTGGACTTTACCCAAATTACCTCCGATGAACAAGCCAGGGAGGCTGCCAAAGGCCTTGGTTTAAAGGTGGACAAAGATGCTACCCGGGGTAACCTGATTAACGATATCTTTGAGGAGTTTGTAGAGCCAAAGCTGCTTCAGCCGACTTTTGTGATTGGACATCCTGTGGAAATATCTCCCCTGGCTAAACGGAATGTGCAGGATCCCCGGTATACTGACCGGTTTGAATTGTTCATCACTGCCAGGGAAATGGCTAATGCCTTCTCTGAGCTTAACGACCCCATTGACCAGAAGGAAAGATTCCAAAAGCAGGTTGAGCAGCGGGCCGGTGGTGATGATGAGGCTCATATGATGGATGAGGATTATATCAATGCCTTGGAATATGGGATGCCTCCTGCCGGAGGGCTGGGAATCGGCATTGACCGCCTGGTAATGCTGTTGACTGATTCTCCGTCCATCAGAGATGTGCTTTTGTTCCCGCAGATGAAACCCAGGGATTAAGCCAGGCAAAGCTAGCCCTCTTGAGCAAGTCTCAAGAGGGATTTGTTTTTTGCAATGTAATAATGTGATGTAGTAGCCTATCGTTTTTCAGAAAAATGAATAGAAATTTCGGGTATAGGATAAGTTATTTTAAAAGTTCGACGGTTTTTGCATGATTTTAGGGCTGAACGAGGTTGACTTAAAAACACCCCATGTGCTAATATAAGCAACGTCACAACACTCTGCGGAGGAAAATTCCGCGGACAGAAAAATGAATACCATAATTTGGCGGTTGATTATGCTTGTATGTAGTGGTATTCTTTTTAGGCGTCACATTTTGTGACTTGGCTGTCTAAAATAACGGTCAAAATTACCAGTTGATTTTATGACAGTGGTTGTGTTATCCTAATCAAGCGTCGCCGGAAACGGCGGTAAAAAACAAAAGTTACCAGTTGACAACACAAAAAGTAATGTGTTAAACTGAAAAAGCCGCTGTGGATGCGGTGGCAAGAATTAGAAAGCCTGATCCTTGAAAACTAAACAGGAAAAAGATGTGAGGGCAAATCGAGGTTCGAAGTAAGAGGTTCGAAATTCGAAGCGAGCTAACCTTTGCAGGTCCTTAAAAAGACCGGCAAGGTGTACTTAAATCGAACGTCGAACATCGAATTACGGACATCGAGATTAACCGAAACAAACTTTTGAGCTAGTGTAAGTAAATTCGAGCTAAATCGAAC
>JAJZTU010000242.1 GCA_021848765.1 Bacillota bacterium | reverse complement strand
TTTAGCAATGCCGGCAACTAAATGTTTCGCAATGGTAGCAACTAACTTCTGGAACAACAAGGGGTAACGGACCAGAATTAGCAGCTATTACATTTAAAATTTTTGGGAGAAACTATAGAAAAAGGTCGAAAAATTTGAGATTATTAATATAACTATACTCTAAAGGCACCCGAAGGGAGCAATAGGATGAACTTTCGCCGCCTGCGCTGGCTCTTCATAATACCCACCGCCATTTTCATCGGAGCCTTTGAGTACCTGGCCCACTATCCCTTTCACGAATTAGTGGAAGAGACTTTTCCCGGATGGCAGGAGAATCTGTTTTCTGTTACTCTGCTGATGCTGGGTGTGGCTGTTTTTTCCAATAAAATCTTTACCTATACCAAGGAGTTGAGTGAGGAGCTGCTGTTTAAGCAAAAACCTCATGAAGAGGAAATGGAGTCCATTTACCGGATTAGCCAGGATATTTCAAATTTAAAAGATTTGGAATCTATTCTGGCTGCGGTAGCGGAAAAAGCCTGCCGGTTTATGTCAGCTACCTGCAGCCGGATTACTATCCTCCGGGAGGACAGGGATACCCTGGTCGTAAACTTCGCAGGCCAGGATGATTTAAATCTCACCGATGCCCTTGCTCAGCTTGAGGACCAGGTTTTTCAACAGCTAAAATTGGTGGTAAAAAGTTACCGGGATGATAGCAGAACGGTAACAAACCGCCTTATCCTGGTTGGCGTGCCAATTTTTGCGGAGGACAAGTTATGTGGGGTTTTTGTTTTGGTAAAAGCAGGTGCAGACGGTTTGGACTCCCATGAGCTAAAATCCCTGCAGAGCCTTTCCGGCCAGGTGGCTGTAGCGGTGGAGAACTCCAGGTTACTGACCGAGATTGAAAAAGGGCGCTGGCAGGCGGAAGAACTGTCCGAAATCGGAATGGAACTGTTAAGCCTGCTGGAAGTCGATAAAAACCTGGGTTCTGTGCTGGGGAAGACCCGCCGGTTGTTTGGCGCGGATTTTGCGGCCTGGTCCCTTTATGATGAAGAAAAAAAGGAAGTTTACATTAAGGCCAGGCATGGCAGCATCCTGCAGGATCAAGCCAGCCAAGGTGACAGTCTTAATGATCCGAGGTTAAAGGCCGGAGAGGGATTATCCGGGAGGGTGGTTTCCTCAGGCCACCCGGTGGTTTTAGAAGACCTGGATTTAGCTGACCCCTGGAATCAGGAAGAGTTCCCCAATTTAGTTAATGAGCAGATTAAATCAGCTATGGCAGCGCCTATGCATTTTCGGGGTCAGGTGTTCGGCGCTTTAATGATCGGCTTTCGGCGGGGGCACCGGTTTACAGAGGATGAAAAGGTGCTGTTAAGCGCCCTGGCCCATCAGGCTGCAGTGGTCATCGAGAATCTCCAGTTGTATGAAAAGGTCCGGGACAGCGCTATTTTAGGTGAGCGGTTCCGGCTTGCCCGGGAAATTCATGATGGCCTATCCCAGGGTTTAGGTTACCTGAACATCCGGACCAAGTATGTTATTGATTTAATTAATAACAGGGAACCGGAAAAGGCAGTGGCAGAGATTGCAGATTTAAGACAGGTGATTAAGGACTTATACCAGGAGACCAGGACTGCTATTGCCAACTTAAAAGTAGCGCTGCCACAGGGTACTGATTTGGTAGATTTTGTCCGGCGTTACCTTGATGAGTTTGGCTGGCAGAATAATATTGAGGTCAGGTTAAATAGCCCGGAAGCAAAACTTAAGTTTTCACCTGCAGTAGAGTTGCAGCTAGTCCGGATCATTCAGGAGGCTCTACACAATGTCCGCAAACACGCGAAAGCATCCCTGGCCAGTGTTTCCTTTGTAAAAATGCCCGCCAGTTGGTTAATTATTATTGAAGATAACGGCCGAGGTATTAAATCCGGCCAGGAGGTAAAGCAAGACAGGGTGCATGGAGGCCACTACGGTCTGGAGGGCATGAAGGAGCGGGCGGAAATAATCGGTGGCACTTTGACCGTCAATTCAGGGCCGGAGGGAACCCGGGTAGCGATTGAAATTCCAGTGATGGGGGGAGATAACGGTGGAAGTTACCAGAGTGCTGATAGTTGATGACCACTCGTTGTTCAGAAAGGGTATTAGAGGGATTTTGTCCGCTGAGCCGTCAATTGAAGTGGTGGGGGAGGCCAGCAACGGTCTGGAAGCTTGTGAACAAGCTAAGCACCTCATGCCGGACATAGTGCTGATGGATATCAATATGCCGGAGTGCAGCGGGGTGGAGGCAACAAAACGGATCAAGGAAGACTTTCCCCAAATGAAAATAGTGATGCTCACTGTGGAGGAAGATGATCACTTCTTGTTTAAGGCCATTAAAAGCGGAGCTCAGGGATACCTGTTGAAAAACCTGGAACCGGAGGAATTGATCTCCCACATCAAAGGCATCATGCGTGGCGAAGCCCCTATTTCCAAATCTATGGCCTCAAAAATCCTGCTGGAGTTTGCTAATATCTCTAAAACTACACCCCGGGAGGGGCAAGGTGACCGGAAGGAACTCTCCTTCCGGGAGAAAGAAGTGCTTCGGATGGTGGCCCAGGGAGCGACTAATAAAGAAATCGGGGCTGCTCTTTGTATCTCTGAAAACACAGTTCGTAATCACCTGCGCAATATTTTGGAGAAACTGCAGTTGGATAACCGGGTACAGGCAGCCGCCTATGCGACCCGGGAGGGAATATTATAGCTCTGATGAGCCGGCTTTGCTGATATAGCCCTAATGAGCCGGCTTTTTAGTTTATTGTACCAGAGTTATTTTGGTAGGACAGTACTATTGCGGCGTATAATACTAGGAATAGGGTCCTTAATTAAGGTATATCTCCCCGGGGTAGCCGGTTAGACAGAAACTATTGAGAGAGCCTTGTGCTTGTGAGATTAATATCGAATACCGGGGGTTAAACGGTTCCAGGGCGGGGCGAATTTGCTGTTTTTAAGGGTGAAAGGAAGGGTACCGTCACACTGCCCATCAATACTACTGGAATATAGTTAATAAGGACTACAAAAGAATAGTTAAATATGTCGAAAAATTGCGATTAAGGACTAGCCCCAATAGTCCTTTTTTTATTGGGAAAATGGAAAGGTTAGAGGATTATTTAGTTTAGGTAAAAGTGTTAAAATCTAGTTAAAGTTAGCGAAGTCTGCTACCTTAAAAGATTATTATGTGGAAATTTGTAGCAAGGGGGGATGATATGGAAATACTGATGGTTCTGATGATGGCCGGGGTGAGTTTGGCGCTGGCCTGGTTATTGGTGGTTCGGAACCCCCAGGTGCGGGCAAGTCTCCCCAAATCAGTCGGGCTTATGGTTGGCGTAGGATTGTTAAACGGGGCGATTTTTGCAGGATTGATTGCCTTGATTAACCTGCTCAATTACCATACATTCAAGGGATAAGGAGGAGAATAAATTGAACGAAACCAGCGAATTCCACCAGGAACCGGTTAACGGGGAAGTTGGTGGGGCTCCCGCTTCCAGCGAGCAGAAGCAGGCGCTAATAAGTGAAGAAATTAACAGGCGGCAGTTTTTAACAACCATGCTCGGGTTGACCGGCTCTGTTATTGGCCTAAGCCTGGCAGTACCCCTTACGGGCTATGCCCTGTCTCCGGCAATGGTTAAGGAAAAAACCGAGTTTGTCCCCGTTGGCAGTGTTACAGATTTCAAGGCAGGGGAACCCATTAAAGTCAATTACTCATTCAGGAAAAAAGACGGGTGGGTTGATACCGAAGTAAAAAAGACCGCCTGGGTTGTCAAAAAAGATGACAACAACATCACTGTTTTTTCTCCTAACTGTACTCACCTGGGCTGCGGCTATGTCTGGGATGCCCCTTCCAAGCAGTTCAAGTGTCCCTGCCATGGGGCTGTATTCAGTATGGAGGGTGAGGTTGTAGCCGGTCCTCCTCCGAGGCCGCTCGACCGCTTTGAGACCAAGGTGGCAGATGGGAAATTGCTCATCGGCAAATTGTTGGAAGGGGAGGGTTAAACATTGTTTGCTAAGGCTTATGATTGGCTTGATGAACGATTAAATATCAAGGGCCAGGTCAAGGAAATCCTGGATCATCCCGTACCACCTCATGTTAACTGGTTGTATTGCTTTGGGGGCATCACCTTTACCTTAATTATGCTGCAAATTGTAACCGGAATTTTCCTGGTTATGTACTACGTCCCTTCACCTGACCATGCCTATGCCAGTGTGGAGTATATCAGTAAAGAAGTTACCTTTGGCAAACTCATCCGGAATATGCACCGCCTCGGGTCCAGTGGAGTAGTGGTCATGGTAGTTGTTCATCTCCTGCGGGTCTATTTCCACGGGGCATACAAAAAGCCCAGGGAATTAAACTGGATGGTTGGGGTATTTCTCCTGATGGTTGTTATGGGATTCGGATTTACCGGCTATCTGCTGCCCTGGGACCAAAAAGCTTACTGGGCAACTGTAGTCGGTACTAAAATGGCCGGTTCAGTCCCTTTAATGGGTGAATTCATTATTAAAGTTGCCCGCGGTGGTATGGATCTCGGGGCTGTGACGCTTACCCGGTTCTTTGCCCTGCATATCTGGTTCCTGCCGGCAATTCTCTTGGGGATGCTGGGCGCCCATTTCTTCATGATTCGCAAACAGGGTATCAGCGGACCTATGTAAGCTGAATTGGATACATGTATGAACGAGGAGGTTAGATAATGGCGGACCACAAAAAGAACCACGGTGCGGGTCATCCCTTTTTTCCGGGGCATCTCCTGCACGAGGCCGTGGTTATGCTTGGTGTCATAATTTTACTTATGTTTTTAGCGGTCAACACGGATTTGCCTGCCGAATCGGTGGCCGATCCTACTGACACATCTTATATTCCCCGTCCGGAATGGTATTTTCTCTTCTTGTTCCAGTTCTTAAAATATTTCCCGGGTAGTCTGGAAGTGATAGCTGCGGTTGTGCTTCCTACCGCTTTTATCGGTTTACTTTTATTCCTGCCCTTTATTGATAAAAACCCGGCGACCCACCCCAAAAAGCGGCCCCTGGCCACTTCCACTGCTATAGTTACCATGGTGGGTATTATCATCCTGACTTTCCTGGGCATGGATGACGGCGACAAGAACGTTCAGCAGTCCATTACCTTCTTTGACAAGTTCCGGTACTTTGTCATTATCTCTATTATGCTCATTAACTTCCTGGTCACCTATGTAATAGTTGGCAAGAACTCCCCGTTAAAGGATCCTGCCTCCAAGTTGATTACCGCTTCTGTTTTGGCGGTTCTATCC
>JAJZTU010000241.1 GCA_021848765.1 Bacillota bacterium | reverse complement strand
ATCTACGACAACAAAGCCGGGTAACTTTAAGCTACCCAGCTTCGTATGTTCATCCTGCTGCTTCGAACCTATTCTTTGTGCTTAGCATTTACATTAACGGCTTCCTCACCCTCAAGGCAAACATCCCGCTTCATTCTATTGCCCTCGGTTTCCGGCAGTATCTTCTCCAAGCCAATGCTTTCCAAAATCTCTTCAATTAAGCCAGGTGTCAAACTAAATCCCTCCTTTTCATGCTGTTTTATAAGCATATGAGGGCGGCGGCGCCCATAGAACCCCATTGCAAAAAATAACTTAAAAAAACGCCCTCCGGGACATTATATGCCCGAAAAGCGTCTTTGCCACTGGATACTTCCTCGTATCGAATATTTGTTAAGATTATACCATCTAAAAGCAAACCAAACAATACCTGCTTTCTGAAGATAAGTTATTGCTTTAGCAAATCAATAACCTCAAAGTCCCCATCCATAATGGAATTGCATTTTTGCAGCAGATACCTGATGGCCAGGGCCTTTTCCAACACTGCAGCCTCCACTTCTGCAACTTTATCCTTATCTTCCCCTGACCCCTTTAACCCTTCCAGCCGCTCGGCCTGTTCCTCTAATTCCTCCAAGGCCAGATCCAAATGAGCCAGGGTATCTTCCAAATAACTGATCATGAATTTCACCCCTTTGCCACAGGCTGAACAGAATAGTCTTGCACATGTAGGTTCAATTTATAGATTCGACCAAAAAGCCTGGAATCCTTCCAAAAATTATTAAACAAAAAAAGTGCAGCAGACGGTAAGCCGTCCAGCCGCACTTTTTCACACCTCATCGCGGGGGAAGTTGGCTGAGGGAAAAGGCTAGTTAGTTCTTTTTAACCTCTTTTTTGGCAGTCTTAGCGGCTTTTTTAGCTGCTTTTTGGGTAGCTTTTACAGCCTTCTTGGCAGCTTGCTTAGCGGGTTTAGCAACTTTTTTGGCAGCTTGCTTAGTAGTTTTAGCAGCCTTCTTGGCAGTTTTTACAGCTTGCTTAGTAGTTTTAGCAGCCTTCTTGGCAGTTTTTACAGCTTGCTTAGTAGTTTTAGCAGCCTTCTTGGCAGTTTTTACAGCTTTCTTGGCTGCTTTAGCTTCCTTTTTAGCAGCCTTTGTTGCTTTTGTTGCTTTTGTTGCTTTTGTTGCTTTTGTAGTTTCTTTTTTAGCTGCGTCCTTCTTAACAATGCTCTCTGCTTTCTTCTCCGGGGCAGCGGGGACAGCGGGAGTGGCGGGGGCGGCAAATGCAGCGCCGGCACCCAGGAAAGAAGCCAAAGTACCAATAACAATCACCTTTTTTGTAGTTTCAAACATATTTTTTCCTCCTTCAACAATTAATATTTGCCAGCCTTATAAGGAACGGAACCATATTCACCTCCTCATTTGGTCAGTAGAAAGGGTAATTTACAACACGCACTAGCACGCATTATATCAAAAGCAATATCTTTGCCAACTTGCAAACTTATCAATAAAAAACAAAAACCCGCCAGACAGCGCTGCGGGTCTAATTGCATCCACCTTAAAAAGCATCTTAAAAATCTAACTTCCCAAACCCTATCCCCCAAAACGGGCAAAATTTTCTCAACAGCTTGGGCAACAATTTCCCACTACCCCTCTATACCATACTCCTTCATTTTGGCATATAACGACCTCCGGTTGAGCCCCAGGCTTTCTGCAGCCATGGTCCGGTTCCAATTAGTCTCCTCCAACACCCTGAGAATCACCTGCCGTTCGATATCAGCCACAATCTCCTTCAGCGGTAAACGTGAGCGGGTCACCTCCAAATCAATCCCCAACTGCTCAGTCTGAATTCCCATCGGGATGTGCTCCGGAAGTATAAACCGGCCTTGGGCCATAATCACCGCACGTTCACAGACATTCTCCAGTTCCCGGATATTACCCGGCCAGGCGTAATTATTCAGCAGCCGTATAGCCTCAGGGGAAACACCGGTTACCGGCTTGTCAAATTCCCGGCTGTATTTGCTCAGGAAATATTGGGCCAAAAGCGGAATATCCTCCTTGCGTTCCCGGAGAGGGGGCAGGAAGATCGGCACCACATTCAACCGGAAAAACAGGTCCTCCCGAAAGGCCCCCTCCTTAACCGCTCTCTCCAGATTCTTATTGGTTGCGGCCACAATCCGCACATCAATCTTCAGTGTTTCCGTCCCACCCACCCGCTGGATCTCCTTTTCCTGGAGGACGCGCAGCAGTTTGGCCTGGGTAGCCGGGCTGATCTCTCCGATTTCATCCAGAAAAATGGTCCCCCCATGGGCCAGTTCAAAGAGACCGGTCTTCCGCCCCACCGCCCCGGTAAAAGCCCCACGCTCATGGCCAAATAGCTCACTTTCCAAAAGGCTCTCCGGTAAAGCCGCACAGTTAAGCTTCACCAGGGGTCCCTGGTGCCGGTTACTGTTAAAATGGATAGCCTGAGCCACCAGTTCCTTCCCGGTCCCACTTTCCCCCCTGATTAAGACGGTAGCCGTACTGGCGGCTACCCGGCCAATCGTCTTGTACACCTCCTGCATTGCCGGGCTGCTGCCAATAATGGTACCGGGCTGGTAGACCTGTCCCAACTGCAGGCGCAGGTCATCCAGTTCGCCGGCCATTTCCTGCACACCCACCGCTTTCTTAATTACCATCACCACTTCATCCAGGTCAAAGGGCTTTAACACATAATCAAAGGCCCCCATCTTCATGGCCTGAATGGCAACATCAGTAGTGGCATAAGCAGTCATCAAAATGACGCCGGTCTTGCGGCTTTGCTCGTGAATCCGGCGCAATGCCTCCATCCCGTCCATTTCCGGCATGCGGATATCCATCAGCACTACATCGAAACTCTCCCGGGCTATCATGTCGAGAGCCTCCCTTCCGTTTTCCGCCCTCCTGACCTGAAAACCCTCATCAGCCAGCACATCTTCCAAAAGTTCCAGGACGCTCTCTTCATCATCTACGATTAGTACCTTACGCTTTTTCGCCCTAACTTCCACCATTCCCTATCCGCTCCTTTCCGGCCGAATCAGTCCCCTGACTCCCCGGGTCACCGGTTCCCATTCTGGGCAGAATTATCACAAACTCACTACCCTCATCCTCGATACTGGACACTTCAATATCTCCCCCGTGGGTCCGCACAATTTCATGGGCAATTGCCAGGCCAAGACCTGTCCCTTTGGCCTTGGTCGTAAAGAAAGGGTTAAACAGGGCGGAAAGATTTTCCGCAGGAATTCCCTCTCCCGTATCCCTGATAGCCACCCTGACCACATCGGCCTGAGCCTCATACCGGGATTCCACGGATAGTTTTCCTCCCTGGGGCATAGCCTGGCAGGCGTTAAACACAATATTGTTAAACACCCGCTCTATTTGATCCCGGTCACAATAGACCGGGGGAAGCTCTGCCGCAAAATGGGTCCCAACCTCCACCGAAACCTGGTTGATTTCCTGCACAAAAGTCAGGACCCTCACCAGGATTTGATTTATATCGTGAAAAGCCATCCTGGCCTTACCCGGCCTGGCAAAATACAGCAGCTTTTCCACCAGATCATTTAAACGGTTAATCTCCCGGTTAATGGTCTGCAATGATTTCTCACTGGGCTGCTGTTCCCGGGATTTTTTCATCCAAAACTGGACATACCCCCTGATAGCAGTAAGGGGATTACGAATTTCATGAGCAACCCCGGCCACCAAAGTACCCAGGGCGGATAAGCGCTCATTGCGACGGAAGATGCCCAGCAGCTTTTCCCTTTCGGTAATATCCCTGACAGTCAGAGCTACCCCCAGAAGTTTGCCCCGGTAGTCACGCAGTACCGAGGTACCGGCCAAAAGCTCCATCTGCCTCCTGGCAGCCAGGGTGAGGGACAACTTCTGATCGCGCAGGCCTTTCTCTTGGCCCAGAGTGCTCCAAAGCATTTCCGCCAGTTCCCCTTCTCCCAGGACAGCCGTAAGTTCCTGACCCAAGGCATTAGCATTGTCCAACCCCAGCAGGTGTACTGCCGCATCGTTAATAATTATCACCCGCCCGGCTTCATTAACAGCCAGGATGCCTTCATCAATGCTATCCAGGATAATTTCAGTATAACTTTTCATCTTAAGTAATTCATCTGACAAATTATTTATGGAAGCGGAAATCTCCCCAATCTCCCCGTGGCTTTCCGGTAAAACATAGTGCAAATCCCCCTTAAGTTTCTCCAGCCCTGTCTTAATCCCTTTAACCCCTTCCACAAAGCCATTTACAAATAAGGCTGTCCCGCCAACCCCTACCAGTAATCCTATGACCATAATTCCATAGGCATTTCTCCGGCTGCGTTCAATCTCCCCAAGGATCTCATCCAAATCCTCCTTAGCCCACACTACCCCCAAAACCTTACCTGCTTTAATTACCGGGGCATAACCCTCCAACCTTCCGGTTGCACCTGTCCCGGCCTGGATGATAGTCCTTTGCCTGCTCTTTACTACCTGGTTAAACCAATTCTGCTGCTGAAGAGAAAAAGCCTCCGAAATAGACAGGTCCCCCGGCAAATTACCGATAATAATCGCCTGGTGTTCGATAGAGTAATACCCCAATTCCACTCCGGGATAGAGCCGGTTTATCTCGTTAAAGGCCTGACGGACCCCGGAACTTAACGGCTTGACGGCGCTTACTTTAGGGAGCCGGATACTTCCCACACCCGGAAACTTTTTAATCCTCTGTTTAGTCCTGCTGCTTCCTGTCCTGGTATGAGCATCCCCAGCTTTGGCAGTCCCGCCTCCAATGGCGTTTCCGGCTCCGGCAATCCCCATTCCTGCCGTACCTGGACCGGTTACCTGAGGCGCTGCGATTTTCTGCACCTCCAGATCCAGAATCTGTCCAACCCTGGTCTTTTGCTGTTCCAATAGTACCTGCTGGGTCTGACTGATTGTCCACAACATGGAGGAAACCAGAAGCAGGGTAGCTAACAAAACTATAGAAACCAGTAAAGAAATCTGAAAACCAATTCCCCTGGACCTGAAGCTGCCCATTTCGCCACCTCCCCGTTATCTTTAGTTTAACCTGGTATTTCGGGAATAACAAACTGTTCCACCCACCGGTAGCTTCAACATCAAAATGCAATCCTTGTGCCAAACCAGGGAGTTATTCTGACGGTGGTCGAAGCTCCCTTTTAAAAAGGGGGTTTTATTCAACTCACTTTGCAGAGGAGGTATAAAAATTAAGCGCTGCTATTGATTTATCCCAAACCGTGGTATACTATGTATAGATGATCTATACAAGGTTGGTGATGGGAAAATGGAAATAAGAA
>JAJZTU010000240.1 GCA_021848765.1 Bacillota bacterium | reverse complement strand
TTCTATCAATGTTTTACGGTACTGCAGCTATTTTGTTGATGACACCGACAAATACCATCACACCGCCGCAGAGGGGGCAAATACTAACGTGTTTGACGATTTTGGGTACAACAGGCCTAACACCTGCAAGCTTGATACAACGTGCCAGTTTTGTACCGACATTGCGACTGGATAGAAGGCCGTAGTGTCTGACTCTGGTAAAGCCTGACGGAAGAACGTGCTGCAGAAATCTCCGTACAAACTCTGTAACATCAAGAGTCATAAGCTTAACCTGGTTGTGATCCCTGTAGTCTTTCCATTTGAAAGTCACAGTGGATTCGTTAAAGTCCACAATCCTGGAATTGGCAATAGCTACTTTGTGGGTATAACGACCCAGGTAGCTAACAACATGCCAGGGAGACTTAAACGGCTTTTTACAGTAGACAACCCACTCTTTTTGGTACAAAGTGCTAAGCAAATTAAGGAAGTTAACCTCATGAGCCGGTTCAGGGGAGCTAAAAAACTTGATATCCCCATTACGCCAGGCTTTTTTCAGATGAAAAAGGAACTTACCTCTAAATTTGCGTGAAATCACTTTGACCGGTATGAAGAATTTTTTACTTGATTTAATGAACCTCAGGCCGTCCATGGAAAGACCACCCCCCGGTAGCAAGCAGTGGACATGGGGATGGAAGGAAAGGTTTTGCCCCCAAGTGTGCAGAACTGCCGTGACCCCAGTCTGGGCGCCAAGGAATTTAGGATCTTTGGCCAGCTCAATAATGGTATCCCCAGCTGATTTCAGCAGGATGGAATAGAGGATATCATGGTTCTGGAAGACAATAGAATTAAGTTCCTGAGGCAAAGTAAAAACCACATGGAAATAGCCGACGGGAAGGAGCTTGGACAATTGGGCTTCCACCCATTCCTGCTGTTTGGAACCCTGGCACTTGGGGCAGTGTCTGTTCCGGCAGGAATTATAGGAAATATGAATATGTTCACAACTGTCACACCGGTCGACATGGGAACCGAGAGTATCAGTTCTGCAACTTCTGATAGCAAAAAAGGCTTTATTCTGCTCAGGTGACAGGCCATCAGGTTTTATAGCATTAAAAATATCCTGGATTTCAGGCATGGGATTCACCACCATCCAGGGGACTTTTGATGGAGGAAATTCTTTTAGTGGAAAGATGAAGATAAATACAGGTGGTTCTGATATTGGCGTGGCCCAAAAGAACCTGAATGGTTCGTAAATCAGTATTGTTTTCAAGAAGATGAGTAGCGAAGCTGTGACGAAGGGAATGGACAGAAACGGGTTTAGAGATACCGGCTTTCTGCTTGGCAGTCTGGAATACCTTCTGAATATTTCTGGCAACAACAGGCTTACCTGGAATCAGGCCTGGGAAAAGGAGATCTTTGGGTTTATATAACTTCCAATAATGCCTTAAAATATGCAGGTTTTCCTGGCCGAGAACGGTAAAGCGGTCTTTGCCTCCCTTGCCGCAACGAACCCTGATAAGCATGTTTTTGGAGTCAATGTCGGAAACGGCCAGATTGAGAACTTCGCTAATTCGCAGGCCGGAAGAATAGGCAGTAAGCAGGATGGCTTTGTGTTTAACATTAGGGATATGCTCGATGATTGAGAGGATTTCAGACCTGGAGAGAACATAGGGGAGCTTCTTTTGTCTTCTGGGCCGGACGATAACATCATCGGACCAGTTACGGTTCAAACAGAGTTAAACATGACCTTGAAAGCATTGCAGGCAAGATCGATGTTGCTGTAGCTGATGCCCTGTTTAATCCTGTGGTGAAGAAACTGCTTGATTTCCTCGGGAGAGACCTGATCCAAAGGCTTACTTATGTAGCTTTCAAGTAACCGAACATGACTCAGGTAATGTTTCTTGGTGTGCTGGGAATAGCCGCGAAGTTCCATCTCAAACTTCATTTTTTCGTAATAGTTTGGCATAAGGTAAAACATCCTTTCCTAATAATGTGGTATTAGGAAAGATGATACCATAAAGTGGGATACTACGTGCCACCGCGCAGCGGTTTAGTGCAACAACAGGTTAAACGGCGCCGCTATCGCTCCGGCCTAACTTTCCCCGTCCTCAGGTTGCACGATTGTTGCGATTAGAGGGAAGGGGTATGGGGTGGCAAAAATCGCGCCAGCCTTCCGGGCGGGTAAAGTTCGTTTAGCCAAAATGCGTTATCTGCAATCGGCATATCGGAGAGTGATAATACTGCTTTGTTTGTTTTGTGAATGAATACATGCGGGGTCAGTTTAAAAGCTCTAGGAGTCTGTCCGATAGAACGATTTTCGAAAGTTCGTCCCCCACTTTACTACCCAAAATCAGGTTTAGATTGTGGAGTTCACTCCACTCAGGGGTATAATTTAGGGGTCAATTTGGGATGACGCACCACCGGTAAACTCTATCGGACAGACTCCTAGCTAGGTAAGATGTGTTTCAGGAGTCCGGCATGTAATTTTGAGGTGGTTTGTGGTTTATGGTAGAGGTAAATTTTCGGCAGGCAACATACAATGATTTTCCTGTGCTTGCCAGGATAATTTCAACAACTGAGGCTTGGACATGTTATGGCATTGATTATAACCAGGCCTTAGGCCTATTCGAAAACATGGAGGATTCAATTATTCTTGCAGAGAAAGCTAACCAGGTTACAGGATTTATTACTTTGAGGCCTAACGGAGTCGGAAATATTGGAGCTTATATCAGAATGGTTGCGGTAGCTGAACCATTCAGGTGTCAGGGAATAGGTAATAAGCTCATTGATTATGCAGCGAACCTTGCATTTCAGCAGATACCGAATTTGTTCTTGATTTGTTCAGTTGAAAATACCAAGGCTCAAAGATTTTATGAAAGAGTAGGGTTTAAGAAGGTTGGGATATTGTCTGATCTGGTGGTAACCGGACATGACGAAATCTTATATAGGAAGACTGGTGGAACCCTACGTTAGTGCCGACAGCAGATAACAGTTTAGAGATTTATGATGTTCCTGGATTAAAAAAATAGAAGGCTCCGGTGCAAAGGTAGCAACGAGGCCTTCAGAAACACGCCCATTACCGGCTCCGCTGCGCTCCGTCCTAACTCGCTCGCTGTCACACTTTTTACGATGGTGGGTAGGAGCAATGGTGGCAAAAAGCGCGCCAGCTTACCGCGAGTTCGGTAATGGAGGCAAACGTTAGACGACAGACTAAGTAATTGTTTGTTTATTTTGTGTGGTGAGATTTCCAGTTATTTCTCTATTTAGATTATCGATGTTATAATTGAAAATGAGGTGAATAAAAATGTCAGTTATGAGTTTATTAAAAGAAAAAAGACATGACATCATGAACATTGCCTCTTCGAATGGAGTTACTAAGATAAGTTTGTTCGGGTCCGTAGCCCGTGGGGAAGAGACCGTTAACAGTGACATCGATTTTTTGGTTGAATTTGAAGAAAATCGAAGTTTGTTTGATTTAATTCGTCTTAAACAAGAACTTGAGAGTCTGTTACAAAGGCCGATTGATGTGGTAACAGAAAATGGCGTCCATCCGATGATGAGAGATGGAATTCTAAGTCAGGTGGTGGAATTATGAAAGATGACAAAGTTTATTTAAATCACATCTTAAAATGCATTTCCAATATTGAATCTTATACTCAACCTGGGAAGGATGAATTTTTTAGATCCCAGCTTATTCAAGATGCAGTCATAAGAAACCTTGAAATCATTGGTGAAGCTACAAAAAAAATATCCCAGGAACTACGACAGACGAAACAAAACATCCCGTGGCGTGAAATGGCAGGCTTACGGGATGTTTTAATACATGATTACTTTGGTGTGGATTTAAAAATAGTTTGGAATGTAGTGGAAAAAGAATTACCTAGAATTCGAGTAGAGGTAGACAAGCTTCTCACAGACCTAAAAAAGTAAAAGCGATTCTAAACCGTCCGTCGTCTAACAGTTTAGAGATTTATGATGTTCCTAAAGTAAACAAATATAAAGCCCCAAGCAAGAAGTGCCTACGAAGCCTTAAAGTGCATTTTAGCTGTGTCCGGAACATCATGAATCTCGTGTTGTACTAAACCGTCTGCAGCAGTGGCCTTATGGGAGTTCAATATTCTTCATTCCCCCGAAAGTAGGGTAGTAACGGCATATTTCATGTAAATAACTCAAGGTAGGAACCCAAAAAACAATTGGAATGCTCAAAAAGAACATACTTTCCCCCCCCTTCCCAAAACGGGCTTGTTAACCAGATGTATATTTCTATTTGACCATAAACAATGTATATGATTAAACCACAGATTACGGCTATAAAGAACTGACCTATTGATGACAGCGGAAAATGCCATAACTCCACCGCAGAGGGGACAAGTTGTAACATGCCTGACAAGTGAGGGCGCGACGACTTTAACACCGGCCAGCTTGATACACAGGGCTAGTTTTGTACTAACATTCCTGCTGGCGAAGAGACCATTAGTGCCTGATCCTGGTAAAGCCGGAAGGCAGGACATGGAGAAGGAACCGCCGTACAAACTCTGCAGTCTCAAGAGTCATGAGTTTGACCCGATACTGATCCTTGTAATCTTTCCACTTATCCTGCCCAGGTGCTCACAGTTGTTGTAAAATTTGATTTCCCCATTCTTCCAGGCTTGTCTGAAGTGAAAAAGGAACTTACCTCTGAATTTGCGGGAAAGCACTTTGACAGGGATGAAGAATTTTTTTCGTGAGGAAATGAACCTAAGTCCGTCCTGGGTGAGTCCGCCTCCTGGTACCAGGCAATGAACATGGGGATGGAAGGCAAGGTTCTGTCCCCAAGTGTGCAAAACTGCCGTGACCCCGGTTAGAGCCCCCAGATATTTAGGATCTTTGGCCAGCTTAATAAGGGTATCCCCGGCTGATTTCATCAAGATGGAATAAAGTAGCCCCTGGTTCTGAAGCACAACAGCATTCAGTTCTTAAGGTATGGTGAAAACCACATGGAAATAACCGACTGGAAGGAGCTTGGCTAGTTGATCTTCGACCCAAGCCGGTAGCTTGGAACCTAATGCTTCATGGTGTGCTGGGAATAGCCGCGGAGTTCCATCTCAAACTTCATTTGAACACAGAGATTATCCATAGGTAAACATCCTTTCCTAATAATGTGGTATTAGGAAAGATGATACCATAGTACGGGATACCACGAACCACCGCGCAGCGGTTTAGTGCAACAGGCCGGTTACCGGCTCCGCTGTCGCTCCGCCCAACTTACCGTGAGTTCGGTAATGGATGCAAATGAAATAGGCGAAATTCCCCTTACATTTTAGTTGATTGATAGAAAAT
>JAJZTU010000239.1 GCA_021848765.1 Bacillota bacterium | reverse complement strand
GAGGCTCTCTACCGGACTTTGCAGGGTTTGGGATTCACTGTGCTGCTTACCGACCATGACGGTTACATTTTGAAAACTGTTGGGGATGCCGGGTTTTTGGATAAAGCTAAGCGGGTTTGCCTGTCAGCAGGGGCTAATTGGAGTGAAAATATCAAGGGGACCAATGCTATCGGGACTGCGCTAAAAGAAGCTAATCCGGTCAATGTCTTTGGCTGAGAACACTACTGCCAGGAAAATCACTTCCTGGTCTGTTCAGCAACCCCGATTTTTGGGCCTCAGGGAGAACTCTTGGGAGTGCTGGATGTCACCGGGGACTACCGGGGTGGTAATGACCGCCTGTCCAACCTGCTTTCCATGGCGGCTAAAAATATAGAAAAGGATCTCCTGTTACGGGACCTGTTAAGTAAATATCAGCTTTCCAAGCAAAAGAATGCAACCGTTCAGGCTGCTGCATCCGAGACCGCTTCTGAGTCCCCGCCTGAGGCCGTGCCGGGTTCTGTGTCCGGGCCGGCTACTGCACCTGTGTCTACGCCTGGGGCTGCGTCAGGGCAGGACAAGGCGGCCCACCAGGGTCCGCTCCGTTATTCCTTTGCCCGGATAATTGGTCAAAGTGAGTCCCTGGGTAAAGCTATCGCCAGGGCCAAGCGGGCTTCTGCCAGCCATTCTACCGTGCTGATTCAGGGAGAGACCGGCACCGGCAAGGAACTGTTTGCCCAGTCAATCCACCGGGAGAGCCCAAGGAAGGACGGGCCTTTTGTGGCGATTAACTGTGCGGCTATCCCTAAGGAACTTGTGGAAAGCGAACTTTTCGGTTATGAGGAAGGTTCTTTTACAGGGGCCAAAAGGGGAGGTTCGGTCGGCAAGTTTGAAGCCGCCCAGGGTGGAACCCTCTTCCTCGATGAAATTGGGGATATGTCTTTAGCGGCCCAAACCACCCTCCTGCGGGTCCTCCAGGAAAAACTAATAACCCGGGTAGGGGGCCGCAAGATAATTCCGGTGGATGTCCGGGTGATTGCCGCAACCCACCGGAGTTTGGAGAGAGCCGTAGAGCAGGGGACCTTCCGCAAGGACCTCTATTACCGGCTAAATGTTGTTAATATCCAGATTCCCCCTTTGCGGGACAGGGCAGAAGACAGCTTGCTTCTGGCCGGCTATTTCCTCCGGAAATACTGTGCCGAATTAGGTAGGCCGGGATTGCAGCTCTCCCCGGAGGCCGGCCGGAGATTCCTAAGTTACAACTGGCCGGGCAATATCCGGGAGTTGGAGAATACTATCGAAGGTTTGGTAAATATTATTGACGGCCCTGAGATTTTGCCCGAACACCTCCCTGCGGGGATGCGGGATTGTGTTCCTGCAGCATCCCAGGCTTATTCGCTGCTAGCGGCTCAGGAGAAGGGGCAGAAGGTTGTGATATCTTTGCGCGAGATGGAGAAAACGGCCATTCTACGGGCTTTGGAAAGCTGCCGGGGCAATATCTCTGCCGCCGCTCAAATACTGGGCATTGGCCGTAATACTTTGCACCGCAAGCTAAAGGAATACGATCTCCGGGTAGTTTGATCCAGGGTCTGCTCCGGCTTTCCTGCGGCGCATACCCCTGGGCTGGGTTGATGCTGGCCTCCCCCGGACCGTGAATTACCGGATACTACTTGGCAGCAAGGGCCAAGCAGTGGTATAGTATAGGTAAGCTATAAAATCCAGCCTGAGGCAAAAAGGGGGGAACAATCATGACACACATGAAGCATAATGAATTCAAGTGTTCCCAGTGTGATGTTTGTGGCAAGGAAGTGGAAGCAGAGTTTATGTGTACCTTCGTTCTAAACGAGGACCACAATAAGGAGACCGCCTGCTGGTGTGTATGCCAGGATTGCAGGTCAGTAATCGTAGAAAAGGTCCACGAGGCATTTAAACCATTGGTAGAGGAAGAAGAACAGCGCGCCGCAAAAAAATAAAATACCGGAAGGTTTTTCAGGAGCAGGTATCCGACGGGATACCTGCTTTTTGTAGTTGCGTTCTGTTAGGGTAACATTTAAATTGACACCTCGAAGGTTAAGGAGCTTTGCAGCCCCTGAAGGCCTGTGCTATAATAAACTTTAACTGAGTGCTCCGAAGACGAAGGAGGTGGATTCCGGCTCCTGACTAACCAGCGGGCCGGAAACAAATGCTTACAGGAAAACAGCGCCGGTTTTTGCGGGCAATGGGTAATACCCTGGAGCCGATAGTTCAGGTTGGTAAAGGCGGGGTTAGTGAAACAGTCATGCAGCAGTTGGACGAAGCCCTGGAAGCCAGGGAACTGGTTAAAGTCAAGGTCCTCAACAATTGTATGATGGAAGTGGACGAGGTAGCCAAAGGACTGGAAGCCGGTACAGGGGCGGAAATAGCCCAAATAATCGGACATAGCATCCTGTTCTACCGGCGGGCTAAGGAAAAACCGGTAATAGAGCTGCCTTAACTCAACCCCAAGAATACATATTAGTCAGCAGGTGATTTTCGTGAGTCTTGAAGAGAGAAAGGAATACCTGGCGGACTGCCGGCGGATAGTGGTGAAGGTGGGTTCGAGCAGCCTCACTCATCCTACCGGGAAACTCAACCTCAGCCAGATAGAGCGATTGGTCCGGCAGTTGGCTGACCTCCATCACCAGGGGAAGGAACTGGTTTTGGTGTCTTCCGGGGCTATAGGGGCGGGGATGGGCAAGCTGGGGCTTAAGAGCCGGCCCAAAACCATTCCGGAGAAGCAGGCCCTGGCTGCTGTGGGCCAGGGTATTCTTTTGCATATGTATGAGAAGATGTTTGCTGAATACGGGCAGACGGTGGCCCAGGTCCTCCTGACCAGGGAGGATGTGGCCGACCGCCGCAGGTTTCTCAATGCCCGTAATGCCCTCATGACCCTGCTGGGCTATGGGGCTATTCCCATCATCAATGAAAACGATACTGTAGCTGTAGAGGAAATCAAATTCGGGGAGAATGACACCCTGTCTGCCCTGGTGGCCAGTCTGGTGGATGCCGACCTCCTGATTCTGCTAACTGACATCGATGGCTTATACACTGCTAACCCTAAAGAAGACCCATCTGCCCAACTGATTTGCGAGGTGGAGGAAATCACCCCGGAAGTTGAAAAATTGGCCGGAGGGGCCGGTTCGGCTCTGGGTACCGGAGGGATGGCCACCAAGCTTAGCGCCGGAAAAATAGCTACCAACTCCGGAGTCGGCATGATTATCGCCGACGGCTCCCGGCCTAACGTGCTCCTGGAAGCCCTCAGCGGTGAACCCGTTGGGACCTTTTTTACGCCCAGGGAATACCGGCTCCAATGCCGTAAGCGCTGGATTGCTTTTGGAACGCCGGTCCAGGGGAAGATTTTTGTCGATGACGGAGCAAAACGGGCGATTGAGAACAAGGGCAAAAGCCTCCTTTCCTCAGGGATTACCGGGGTGGAGGGCAGTTTTGACCTGGGCAATGTGGTGAGTATTACCAATTCCCTTGGGGAAGAGTTCGCCCGCGGTATAGTCAATTACGGGTCCCGGGAAATTGAGCAGATTAAAGGGGCCCACAGTAAGGATATCGAGAAAATACTGGGACATAAAGATTATGATGAAGTCATCCACCGGGATAATCTGGTGCTCTGCGGGTGATTAAACAGCCGGATGGTTCCGCGTGCATGGCCGCTTAGCGTGGAATAGAGGAGGGGACACTTATGCTTCGTGAAGAAGTTTTTACCAAAGGAGAGTTGGCCAAAAAAGCTGCATACAAGTTGGCCAATCTGGACACCGAAGCCAAAGACAGGGCGCTTCTGGCCATGGCCGGGGCTTTAGTGGCCCGTCAGGGAGAAATTATTGCTGCTAACAGTGAGGACCTGAAAAGAGGCGAGGAAAAAGGCTTATCCAAAGCTATGCTGGACCGCCTGATGCTGAATGAAAAGCGGATTGGCGACATGGCAGAAGGCCTGCGGCAGGTTACTGCCCTGCCTGACCCGGTTGGGGAAGTGCTGAGCATGTGGAACCGGCCCAACGGCCTGCAGATGGGGCAAATCCGGGTTCCCCTGGGTGTGGTGGGAATTATCTATGAGGCCAGGCCCAATGTTACCGTTGACGCAGCCGCACTATGCCTGAAATCCGGAAATGCGGTAATTCTCCGGGGTGGCTCCGAGGCCATTAATTCAAACAAAACCATCACCAGGATTATTGCGGAGGCTGCCGAAGAACAGGGGGTTCCCCAAGGGGCCATTCAGCTTATTGAAAATACTGACCGGGAAGCTGTTACCATGCTTTTGCGTTTAAACCAGTACCTGGATGTAATTATCCCCAGGGGTGGGGCAGGGCTGATCAAGCATGTGGTGGAAAACGCCAGTGTTCCGGTAATCGAGACCGGGGTAGGTAACTGCCATGTCTATGTTGATAAGGAAGCAGAGCTGAACATGGCTGCTGAAATAGTGATTAACGCTAAATGCCAGCGTCCGGCGGTATGTAACGCTATGGAAACCCTGCTGGTTCACCGGGATAGTGCGGCAGAACTGCTGCCCGGCCTGGCGGCCAAACTGCAGGAGCGGGGTGTGGAAATTCGTGGTTGTGCGGAAACCCGTAAGCTGGTGCCAGGGGCCAAAGAGGCGACCGACCAGGATTATGCGACCGAATTCCTGGACCTCATCCTGGCAGTGCGGGTAGTGCCTGACATCGACACTGCCCTGGAGCATATCCAGACTTTCGGTAGCAAGCATTCTGAAGCAATAATAACCAATAATTACTTCACCTCCCGGCGCTTCCTTCAGGAAGTTGACGCTGCCGCGGTATATGTGAATGCCTCTACCCGCTTTACTGACGGTTTCGAGTTTGGCTTCGGGGCCGAGATCGGAATCAGCACTCAGAAGCTGCATGCCCGGGGGCCGATGGGGCTAAAGGAACTTACGACTATTAAATACATCGTATACGGTGAAGGCCAGATTAGAGGGTGAAACCAGCCTGGCCCCGAACCTCAATACAAGGAGTGAATAATATCGTATGCAAAGCACGGGAAAGCCGTGCTTTTTATTGCAGGGTTGGACCCGGCAATCAGTTTATTTCTGGAGGGCGCAACTTATGAACAACCCTAAAGAACAACGGCGAAAAGATATCCTAAGGGCAGCAGCGGAACTTTTTGCCCAACAGGGGTATGAAAAGACTACTGTAAGCCAGATTGTTAAAAAGGTAGGGGTGGCCCAAGGCACCTTTTACTTGTATTTCGACAGCAAGGAACATGTCAGGATGGGGGTTCATGAACAGATTATCAATGAAATTCTCGAGAAGAGTCTTAATATAAAAGCTATGGAAGTT
>JAJZTU010000238.1 GCA_021848765.1 Bacillota bacterium | reverse complement strand
TGCAGCGGAATACGTCCAGTCGTAAGAAAGACAATCCGAAGAAGAAGCGGCGCACACGTCAGCAGAACCAACGCTTGAGCCAGTGGCCCTTTGGCCTGCTGATCATGCTGCTTTCGTACAAATTAGCTGCTTTGGGAATAGAACTTACCAAAACAGACGAGAGCTATACCACACAGACATGCCCTGTCTGTGGCCGGAAGAAAAAAGTAGCCGGTAGAACATACAAGTGCTATTGCGGATATTCAATGCACCGGGACATCCACGGGGCAAGGAATATCCTTGCCAAACACAAGTATGGAGAAATCCGTGCATTGGATTGGGAGATCGATAAGATCACGTATCTACGGCCTACCGGTTGAGGTAGAAAGTAGTAGATGCCTGGAACCAGGCCACCGGAGAAGCAGAACTCCAGTGTTGTCGGGAGCGTCAACAAGTTGGCGGGCATGTCTAGTACATGAGGAGGCTCAAACGAGTATCCGACCTGGCCAGTTTGGCGATATGTTTTTTGAAGCTCCCGCCTCTTAGCGTATGCGTAGGCGGGAGAGGTTCACCATGTAGTGGAGGTTTCCAGGGGGCTGGTGCTGGGACAGGTTTCACCGGCATTATGGGGGCACCTGGCTTGGGTAACCGTCATGGCTTTGCTGCTGGTGAATGTGCCGATTGTGCGCATCCGGGAAAGATTGTTACCGTAGGCGTTTACTTTGGGCAGGAAATACTGCTGATTTGTCGAAATTGACTCAGGATGTCGGATAAAACTAGGAGGGTTAGTGTGGTTAAGCACAATCAGCTCAGCGAGGCCCTGGACTCACTATATGAGGATCAGCCCAGGCTGGATATAAGGTCTGGCAGGGACCGGATGTTTGAAATAATGGGACCGGCTCTTGAAGAATATGTAGACTTCATCTGGGAGCAGGTTGAGGAAAATAACACAGTTGTACAGGAACTACCCCATAAGATTACCCGGGAAATCTATGATAAATTTTTCTATGCCGCCGGGTATGGAGTAGACCTTTATCTCGCCGTCCGCTTGGCTGAGGACCACAAACTCCACCTGCCTAAGCTGACCAAAGCCAAGTTTGATTCGTTAATTCAAGCCATTCAGGATGATGATTATGAGGAGGAATTGTCGGAAAGGCACGAGGTTTCTTTTCTGATTTCCACGGTAACCAACAATCTACTGACCGGCCTGACCGACGAATTTCCGGCAATCGGGGAAGAATCCTGGAACGATGTGGAGGAAATCAGGCGAGTTTTGGAGATGGTGACCCGTACCGGTTTTTTGTTTGCGATGATTCATTGGGAAAACCTTTATCCTAAAGAGGAAACTGAGGGGAAGGATAAAGATTAGGCATGCAAACAATATAGTCCGGAATAAACCGAAGCCAAGTAACGCTATACCATAAGCTCGTCAACAAATATGCTTAGTAGATTTATAGGCATAATATAACGCTTTCAAATTACGGAAAGACAAAGAAAAAAACTAATGTCTCTTTTAAGAGCATTAGTTTTTTTATGGTTACGGTTATCCCCAGAATAGTTGCAATCAATCCACCGAAATATAATCACCTTAGAACTCCTCTAAATCCTTTTTCAATCTAGCAAATACTTCAGCATCTATCTCTCCGGAGGCATACCGCTTCTTTAGAATTCCGATTGGCGTTTCATATTTCCGGATTTTAAGACTGTCTATAGGGGTTTTTACTAGTCGGGAACTAAAATAATAAACCCCAAATACGACCAGTATGATTACCACTAAGAAGGCAATGCCCATAAGCACGTTTAATAGTCCGCCGTAAAAGTAACCGGTTCCCCACCCACAATAAAAATCCCACATAACTTATCCCTCCTATAGTTTGCAAGAAAAGTTCCTCCTGGCTCTAAATGATACTTACCATAGTCCCTCAATTCTCTTGATCCAAATAGTAGTCTTGTTGAGGCCTGTTGAAATCTTTGTTCCAATCCATACCCTGGTTTGGAATAATCCCAGGATTCCAACCTTCCTGATCCCACCGTTCAAATTGTTGTGACATATCTCCTTGGTTCCAATTACATTGATTACGCATTCTTACGGAATCTTTAGGAACGCTCTTGCGTTGGTCATAAACATGGGGGGAGACTTTGCTGCCAGTTTTACCTTTTTGAGTTTCTGTCATTTTCGGCTTACTCCGTTGGTATCTGGGCCAATCCGGTGCTACCGTTTTATCAGGAGCCGACGTATCAGTCCCCTGGGATTCGCCGGGGCCAAAACTGCACCAGGAACCGGGCAGGATATTATCCATCACTGTATCATTATCGCTAACTATTTGATAAATACTTTTATCCTTAACAGACTCCAAAGGTTGCTTTAACCCTTGTGTTTGGAGCTTTTCCCACAATAGATACTTATTTACGGAAACCCCCTGTGCTGCGGCCTTTTTTTGAAGAGTTTCGGGGCTTTCGTTAACTACCAGGTAACCGCTGACTTTACTAGCAGTCAGTTTATTGTGGATAACATTACGGAGTTTGTTGCTGTCTAAGGTGAATTGTTTTTTTGCCGAATCCGGCACAATGACTGTAGCAAAAACAAGGTTCTTTTGGTCAGGCTTAATATAACCTAAAGTCACCGCCTGTTTTGTAATAAGGTCGACAGCTGTATAAACATCAAGTCCTTCCAGCTCGGTGTCCCGGAGAAGCTCCTGGGCTTCCCGGTTTAGTTTTTTCACCTCTAAAACAGTATTATCCTTGTTAATAACCAGTTGCAAACTTGGCTTCAGGTCGATAACCACCGAAGCCAGAGCCGGGGTAGGTTCCCAAATCTTAAGTAGGTTCAAACCTAATACTACCACCAGGATTGCGGCGGCCGCAGCCAGGATAGGAAATTTCCAGGCAGGCCTCAAAGAGATTTCGATGGTCTCTCCGAGCCGTGGCTTCACACGGGGCATGGGAATTCTCTTAAAGTCTCCTTCTTCAGTAATAACTACCACAGTATTTGCTTCTATACGCATAACCTTTGCTTTTAGTTTAGTCAATAGGACCACCTACTTCCTTACCCGGAAAATTAATCAGGGTTCGCATGGAATAAAATTCTTCCTGAGTCAAAATTATGGTCAGTGCAATTATATATTTCCTGCCGGTTTCAATGACCTTCCGGCTCTTTCCGGTTAGCTCAGTCAACTCCTTAACGGGTAATTGCTTTGTTCTATAAAGTTGTGCGACAAGTGTTAGGTTTGCTGCCAATTCTTCGGCAGCAGTCATTAGGGAAAGCTTGGTGTCCTTATGCTTGGGCGACGCGATTAGTAAATCATCTAAAGTTAGGCCAAACTTGGAGAGGGCCTGGTCGTATAACCTGACCATTTCCTCCTGATCCTCGGCTTCTTTTTCTTTCTGGTAATTAGTCCAGGACTCTCTGACTACATAGGCATCATAATTTGTTTCGTCCATTGAGGATAGGGGGATATGCTGAAATCTGGCTTCCTGCCGGAAATAGTCCACTAGCCGCCGGTGGATGACCATCTTGGCATAATTGATAAAGGAGAGACCTTTATCTTCATTGAAACTGTCAATAGCTTCATTGAAAGCAATCAGACTGACAGTTAGCTCATCGTCATTGTTCCAATCGAGAGGGCGCTTGCAGAAAGTAGCGGCGAAAGCGGTAATTAGATTTTTATGTTGTAATATCAAGATATCCCGGGCTTTAGAGTCACCGGCTTGAACCTGTTTGACCAGTTTTTTATTGGCTATGTCGTCCAAGAGGGTTCACTCCTGTCATTAATAAATTCGGCAGACATTACGAATTTCGGTAGGTATTATAGGTATTAATAGTAAAAAAATTTTTTACTACCTCCCTAAACGGAGGTTATACTAACGAAATACATAATAGAAAGGGAAATTACTCATAATAAGTACCGCTTTCCCTGGAAATAACTTTGACGAAAAGGAAGGTGAAAAAAATGAACAAGCTCAAAATGTTTATGGTTAGTTCATTAGTAGTGGCAGGAATAGTAGGTGCCGGAGCAGCTCAGGCGAAGATTACACTGTCAGACGGCAAAGATATCGTTGAAAAAGGCTCTCCGGGTAAAGTTACGTTGGCTGTTGCCAATGAGAACACTTTAAAAATTGACCCTCCTGCTAATACACCCATTGCACCCCGGCAAATCGAAGGAGGCAAAGATTATAGTCTTGGTTTGCCCAATTACCGGGGTTATGGTTTGAACTCCCAACAAATCAAGAACATGTTAGCATGGTGTGATGCCTATAATCTTAATGACGAGCAAATTGAGGCCGTACTCCAAGCTGCTCAGAAATATCAGATCCCTTTCCGTAGTATGCGTTTCATGCTTAGGAGTATTGGGGATCAGTTAACGGGGATGTTCCCTGAACAAATTGACGAGGCCGTAAACTCCTGGTGGAAAGATAATGACCAGCTTTATCAAGGTTATGGCCCTCAATGTAGTCCCTATGGAGGACCTTGGACAAATCAGGGTTGGGGTAGTTGGAATGGCCCTTGTTGGGGTTGGTAGTAAAGGTTTTTTCATCGTTAATACCGCTCAGGAACTTGATTTCACAAGATGCAAAAATGAAAGTCATAAAAACTCGGTTTTGTGCCGGGTTTTTATGTTTGTCTCATCATTTACAACTCTTTAGGTTTGATCCGCAATAGCCGGATACCATTTAGGGTTACGAGTACAGATGCTCCCATGTCTCCTAGAATTGCAAGCCAGAGTGTAAGCCACCCCGGGAAAACAGCCAGTACCGCAATTACCTTTATCACCAGGGAGAAGGTTATATTTTGCCGAATTATCCTGAGAGCTGCCCTGCTGAGACTAATAGTGAAGGGGAGCTTGGTAAGGTCATCAGCCATTAGTGCGATATCAGCTGTCTCCAGGGCCGTATCCGTACCGGCTCCTCCCATGGCAATGCCCACGGTCGCTGTGGCCAGGGCCGGAGCGTCGTTAATGCCATCACCGACCATTGCAACCTTTCCATATTGCTTTAGAAGAGCCTGAATGGATGTTACCTTATCCTGAGGCAAGAGTTCGGCACGAAACTCATCCACTCCGACTCGTGCTGCCATAGCCCGGGCTGTGGCCTCGTTATCCCCAGTAAGCATTATGGTATGTTGGATACCCGCCCGTTTTAAGGCAGCAAGGGCGGCTTTACTAGTTTCCCGGACCTCATCAGCGACAGCGATTATCCCCAGAAACCCTTGGGGCGTTCCCACAACCATGGCCGTCTTACCTTCCTCCTGTAAGCGGCGGACCTGCCCGGCCACCGGGTTAGTTGAGATTCCGAGTTCCTCAAACAGACGGAGACTCCCAATATAGA
>JAJZTU010000237.1 GCA_021848765.1 Bacillota bacterium | reverse complement strand
TTGGCTTCCAATGAGGCATCTGCTATTGCCTCCATGGGTGGAATGGCTATTGAGGACACGGTGATGCGGATGCACACCATAAATGAGTCAGTGGCCAGCTTTGCAAACCAGATTAAATCACTGGGTGCCAGATCCCTGGAAATCGGTAAAATCGTTGATGTGATTACCGGAATAGCCAAACAAACTAATTTACTGGCCTTAAATGCTGCCATAGAGGCAGCCAGGGCCGGTGAACACGGCCGCGGCTTTGCTGTGGTGGCCGATGAGGTGCGTAAATTAGCAGAACAGTCCGGTGAAGCTGCGACCCAAATTGCCTCTCTCATTAAGGAAATTCAGGTGGAAACCGAACAAGCGGTAAAGGCCATGGAGGAAAGAACCCAGGAGGTTGCCGAAGGGACTGTGGTGGTTACCAAAGCTGGGGAAGCTTTTCGGGAAATTATGGAATCCATCAGTAAGGTGAATAGTAAAATTGCTGAAGTATCCTCTGCAACTGAGGAAATGGCTGCAGGGGGACAGGAGATTGTGAGTTCCATTGAAAGTATTGCTTCTATTTCTGAGGAGACTGCTGCCAGCGCCCAGCAGGTGGCGGTAGCTGCTGAACAGCAGACCGCAGCGGTCCAGGAGGTTGCTGCTTCGGCTGAGCTGCTTACTCATCTGGCTGATGGGCTGAAAGATTTAGCTGGTAAGTTTAAAGTTTTGTAACAGTTATTTGTTTGTTAAAATGTGAACATTTTTTGAAATCAATAATCTGCGCAGAAACTACTATTGACGGTAGTAGGGGCTTATTGTAAGATGATACTAGGACGATAATTTGTGAAGGGGAGAACAATTATGTTTTGGAAAAAGGTCTCCGCTGATTTCAAACCGCATAAAGTCGGGCTGCGCAAGGTTTTGGGCGATTTAGAAGCTGACATCATGGAAATAGTCTGGCAGAAAGACCGCGTTTCGGTACGGGAAGTTTATGAGCAATTGCGCCTGCAAAAGGAGCTGGCCTATACTACGGTAATGACGATCATGACCCGGCTGGCGGAAAAAGGGTTGTTACAAAAAGAGAGTCAGGGAAATGCTTATATTTATACACCGTCTCTTTCGAGACAAGAGTTTACCCACACGATAGTAAAGGAGGTTCTGGACGGGCTGTTAGATGAGTTCGCTGAACCGGCTATTTCCCACTTAGTAGACAGGATGACTAAAGAAGATGAGAGCCAAATTAATAAACTTGAAGCATTGATTAAAGAGAGGCGCCAGCAAGGGGGGAGATAGCCGTGATCAGCATTTTGCTTCAGGAGCATATGCATCCTTTTATTATTTATGCTGTCACCGGCACTTTCCTGGGGTATGGTCTGGTTTTCCTGGTTTACAGGTGGTTGCAATTGGATGATCCCAGGTTAAAAGCTCAACTGCTGTTCCTGCCTTTGATTATCCCGGTCACCACCTATGTGATTTCCAGCAGTTTCCATGTAAATCCCCGTTGTTTGTTGTCGGTTACCGGAAGCACCGGTTTGCCCTTCCTTGACCGGCTGATTACCGGATTTTGTGTGGTCAGTAATGTAGCGGCTGTAATTCTTACTCCGTTATTCGCCCTTGCTGTATCAGTGGCTATTATCAAAGCTGTGGTCAGCCTTGTGGCTTGCCGCCGCTTAGTAAAGCGCTATGGATTAGTTTGTACAGAAGATTATCCGCAGTTGACCGCAACTTTGAGGCAATTGTCGCAAGAAGTAGGGGTAACAACTCCCGGACTGATTATGACAGACAAAAAATATGCCCAGTCGTTTACTTTTGGTTTTTGGAATCCTGTAATAGTGCTTTCGAAAAAACTTGTGGAAAGCCTGGACCAGGATGAGCTGCACGCCGTTTTGGCCCACGAAATGGCCCATATCGTGAGAAAAGATTCCCTGTTTAACTGGGTAGCGGTGTTCCTGAGGGATGCTATGTTCTTTGCACCCGTGGTTTATTGGGGTTTTAACCGCCTGCTGGGTGAAAAGGAAAAGGCGGCTGATGACATAACTGTCCGGATTACCGAAAAACCTCTAGCCTTTGCTCAGGCCTTAATTAAGGTCTGGCGCATGTCTCCCAAGAGCCTGTTTGCTGATTTTTCACTGGACAACTTTTCCCCCACCCCGGGTTTTGCCAAGGACGGGATCATTGGGCACAGGGTTCAGCGGGTTATTGACGCCCCAGGGGTTCAGGGGTTATCCTCCAGGGCCGCTATTTGGTTGATATTTGGGATGATTACAACTTTAGTGAGTATTCTGCTGATTTTGTGTTAATGGAAGTTTGGCGAACCTATTGCCAACGCTATAAATAGGTAATCTAATAGAGCAAATCTACTACAGTAAGTAGTGCGATATGCATTAGCAAAGGAGGAGCGGTATCATGGCACGTAATGAACATTTTGACAAAAAGGACAAGGTATTGGGAAACAAGCAAAAGAAAAAGAGCTTTATTGTACCGGTAGTAGTTGTAGCAGGTATAGCTTTGATGGCCTTTGCCTTCCTTTCCAATACCAAGGGTGGTGGCAGTGATGCACCTAATAAGGGGAGTTTCCAGGTAGAAGCCCAGAATTATGACGGGCAAGTTGTTAAGATGACTGACATTAAACCGGAAATTAAAAATGGTCAGGTTCTGGTGGATTTAAATACTGTTAAGCAGAATAAGATTGTGCGTTTCGAACTTCCCAACCAGCAGGTAACCTTGCCCAATGGCAGCACTTTTGATTTTATGCCGGTTACCGCTTATGTTTCCGATAAGGGGCGGGTTGTTGGGGCCATTAGTTTCTGTGAGCCCTGTAGTGGTACCAGGTTCCGGATTGAGGGACAGGATTTGGTCTGTGAATCCTGTGGCACTCGCTGGACTCTTGAGGACCTGAAAGGGATTTCCGGTGGTTGTCCCACCTACCCGCCTGCTGAAGTAAATTATCAGGTTGATGGTAATAAGCTGGTATTTGACGAGCAAGAACTGAGGAGTTGGCAACCCAGACCGTAGTTCTAAGGTGGGGTGAAAGGGGGAGAGCCAATGCGCTTAACTGGAATAGCCCTCAATAACCTGCAGAGACGGAAGGGCAAGACGCTCTTCCTGGTTCTGGGTATGCTTATTGGTATCGCCACGATAGTGACACTCTTCACAATAACTAAGTCTATGGAAGAAGAGGTCGGCAATAAGTTCGACCAGATTGGAGCCAATATGCTGGTGGTCCCCAAGTCTGATGACTTGGCCCTGAGCTATGGTGGGGTCTCAGTTTCCGATACCGCTGTGGCAGCTAAGCAATTAAGTATGACGGATATGGACAAGATGCGCGCCATCAAAAATAAGGAGAATGTATCCATCATTGCCCCCAAGCTTTTAGGGGCGGTGGATGCCGGCGGTAACAAAACCCTGGCTATCGGAGTCAGGTTCATCAGTGAACTGAGGATGAAAAAATGGTGGAAAATCCATACAGATGCCCGGAATCCCGGCCAGGTGCTGGCCCGTCCCGGAACGCTGGTCATGCAAGAAAATGATTTACTCCTGGGTAGTGAGGCAGCCGTACGGTTGAATAAAAAACCGGGAGATACAATCAAGGTAGCCGGGCAGGATTATCTGGTCAAAGGGGTACTGGGGTCCCTGGGTTCAGAGGAAGACGGAGCAGTCATCATGGATATTGGCCGTCTGCAAACCATTCTCGGCAAGCCTGGAGCGGTTAGCCTCTTCGAATTAAGCGCCCTGTGCAATACCTGCCCCATTGAACAGATTGTGGCCCAAATCTCAGAAAAGCTGCCCTATGCCCGGGCAGTGGCGGTTAAGGAAGCGGTAGAGGCCCGTAAACTGGTGGTGGAAAGGTTTTCTGCCTTTGCCTTGGCTATTTCGGCAGTGATTTTACTCATCGGTTCTATGGTAGTGCTCCTGACCATGATGTCCTCGGTCAATGAGCGGACCAGGGAGATTGGTATTTTCCGGGCAATTGGGTTTAGAAAGAGCCATGTGATGCAAATCATTTTTACGGAAGCGCTGGTGGTCAGTTTCCTGGGAGGAGTCCTGGGTTATATTCTCGGGACTCTGGCTGCTAAGCTAACAGCTCCCATGATTGCTCAAATGGACCTGGTGATTAACTGGCAGGCGCAGATTGGGGCAGGAAGCCTGGGGCTAGCCTTGCTGGTAGGCGTGGCAGCCAGCGCTTTTCCGGCCTGGCAGGCGTCCAGGCTTGATCCTGCGGAGGCCCTGCGCTTTATCTAGAGGTTCGAGGTTAGAGGTCAGAGGTTAGAGGCGAGGGTTTGAGGTTCCGGGGTCCGGGTAGATGTAGTGGAGGTGGGAAAATGAGTTTGATCGATGTTCAGGAAGTGGTTAAAGCCTATGATGGTGGTGACGGCTTGGTGACTGCCCTGGGAGGGGTTAACCTCCAGGTTGAAGAGGGTGAATTCCTGGCCATGTTAGGCCCCTCGGGTTCCGGTAAGAGTACTCTGCTGAGCATTTTTGGGGGAATTAACCCACCCACATCGGGAAGGGTGTTAATTGACGATATTGATGTTTACCAACTCTCAGCGGAACAGCGGGCGGACTTCCGAAGTGAATATCTGGGCTTTGTTTTCCAGCAGTTTCAATTAATTCCGTATTTAACAGCTATTGAAAATGTCATGCTGCCCCTGGCCATTACCGACCGCTCCAATAGGGAGCAGCGGGAGATGGCCAAAGGGGTTCTGGAAAAGGTTGGGCTGGGTAATAAGCTGGACCGGCTTCCCAACCAATTGTCCGGTGGTGAGCAGGAGCGGGTAGCCATTGCCCGGGCTATCGTCAACCGGCCTCCGATTCTCTTCGCCGATGAACCGACAGGAGCTTTGGATACCAAGACCGGGGAAGAAATTATGGATTTGTTTAAAGCTCTGAATAAAGAGGGTCAAACCATTATTATGGTTACGCATAACCTGGAAGCTTTAAAGCATGTGGGCCGGGCTATCTTCATCAGGGACGGCTTGTTGGAAAAGACGGAATCCTTCAATGAGGGCGTGAGCTAATGACGCTCAAAGATATAGCCTTAAACAACTTAAGGCGAAGAAAAATTAAGGTGCTGTTCCTGGCTTTTGGCATGGTTTTCGGAGTTGCCACGGTAGTGACCCTCTTTGCTATCACTAATGCCATGCAGGCGGAGATGGTGGGCAATCTTAATGAGAGTGGCACCAGAATTATCATAGTACCTAAAAGTAACAAGCTGACCTTCTCCTATGGAGGGATTACCGTAGGTTCTTCAGTGGCTTATGATGTAAAAAAATTGCCGGTGGATGCAGCAGCCAGGGTGGAAAAACTCCCGGGAGTCAATGTGGTGGCACCCAA
>JAJZTU010000236.1 GCA_021848765.1 Bacillota bacterium | reverse complement strand
CAAGGTGACTGATTTTCACCTTTTGATCAGGGCTGATGGCGGCCTGGGAGTGGGTATCGGACACATTATGCGCTGCCTTGCTTTAGCGAAGGAACTATCAGAGTTTGACCTGAAAATAACCTTTGCAGGCAAAATAGATGAACCGGTAAGGAAAATAGTTCTGGCCAGAGGATTTGATTGTCTTCCTCTCCCAGGGGGACTTGGCCTGCCGGAAGAGTTGGACTGTTTAACCCCGGAACTGGCTTCCCGTGGTGTACACTGTGTAATCACAGACTGTTACAGCCTTTCCGAAGCTTACCTGACTGACTTAAGAAAACGGGTGTTACTTCTGGTTGCTATTGACGATCTAAACCCCTATCCCTTTCCGGCGCAGATGGTCATCAATGGCAATTGCTACGCCCCTGCACTGTCTTACACCGGCAGCTATGGAGATGCCACTTATTTGCTGGGCTTGCCGTATCTGTTGCTGCAAAGGGAATTCCGGGAATGTCAGGCCAAAATAATCAATCAGGAGGTTTCCCGTGTTCTGGTAACAGTAGGTGGATGTGATGTCCTAAACCTGACACCTGGGATTCTTACTGCTTTGGATACTTGGAAAAGCGGGCTGGAAATAGATGTGGTTATAGGTCCGGGTTTTACCAATCTTGCAGAAATTCAAGCAACTGCCGCAAGGATCCAGGCGCAAGTAAATTTGCACCAAAATATTTCTAAGCTGAGTGAGTTGATGGTAAAAGCCGATTTGGCCGTTAGTGCAGGCGGTACAACTATGTACGAACTGGCAGCCACCGGTACCCCAACCATTACACTGCTCCAGGCTGAAAACCAGGTCCTGGCAGCAGAAACCATGACTTTAGCGGGTGCGTGTTACAATCTGGGCTTGGGTGACTTTCCTTTTCAAAAAGACTTATTAAAAATTCTCGCAATGGTAGCGGACCCTATAGTGCGGGGGCGGATGAGTTCAAAAGGCCTATCTCTTATTGATGGCAAGGGAAGTGTGCGCTGTGCTCAGGAAATAGTAAGCAGGTTGCAGGCTTTGCGCTGAAAGGCAAGAACCTTGGAATAAGCTGTTGCCGGCAAAAAGTAAGCTTAATCTCACAATATTGCTTAAAGGAATTTAGTGTTTTTTCGATATAATATTGTAGATATATAAACCAGAGCTTAAAGGGAGGGTCTTTTAATGCAAAATCCTTATGCACATTACAAACAGACTGCGGTTCAGACCGCATCTCCAGAAAAGTTGTTGATCATGCTTTATGACGGTGCAATTAAGTTTGGGAACCAGGCCCAGGAAGCCCTGGAGCAAAAGGATCTGGAAGCCAGCAATACATATATCGGAAAAATGCAGGATATTATCGGCGAGCTTATGGTAACACTTAATATGGACTACGATATCTCGAAAAATCTTTTCGGTCTTTATGAGTATATCAATAGCAGGTTGATAACGGCTAACATACGAAAGGACCCTGAACCTCTCCTTGAAGTAATGGGTTACCTCAAGGAACTCCGGGGAGCTTTTGCCCAGGCTGCTGTTTTAGCTAAAGCCCAGGAGGGCCAGGTCGTAAATGGTGCGGTAAACTTTGAAGGCTAACACATTGAAACAGGCAAGGTTAGTTAACAAGCCTAACTGAGAGTTGTCGGTTAGGCTATTTTTCTATCAGAGGTGAGAATGTGAAAACCAAAGTACTCCATAACCGGCTTGAACAGATTAATGGCTTGTATACTGAACTAATGGGACATTACCAGGTGCTGTTAGGAGATACTGAAAAAATTGCTGAAATAGCAGCAGGACTGGTTTTTGAAGGTGAAAACCCTAATCTCCCGGATGCTTCTTTAGCCTCCCTGCACGAAACTTTGGAGCACAGGCAGAAAATAATGCAGCAAGTGGATACGGTAAAGAATGATAGCCAGCCCTTGGAGGCAGAGGTGCAGGCTATTCTGCACTTAAAGAACTTTGACCTGGCAAAGATTATCCAACTGGCAAGTACCCCTGTAGCTCACCAACTGGCGGAAAAGCAACAGCAAATGACTGAACTGCTGCTCCGTATAGCCCACCTCGATCAGGCCAATCAAAAGCTTTTAGCAGAGAAACTAGTAATGCTGGGTCAAGTGGTACACAAGCTTAACCGGGGGAAGATTGCCAGGGAAGGATATGGACAAAACGATTCTATCTCTCCTGAGTCCAGATTTTTTGATGAACGAAAGTAGTTTGTTCTGCTGTAAGCATTGACTGTATATAGATAATGCCCTGCGTGGACCAAGCCAAGCGGATGCCTAAGGGAGGCTCTACAGTGAGATACAAACTGCTACCGGAAAAAATAAGATATCTCCTGGATCAATATGGTTCACTACTTGGCATTTACCAGGACATGCGCCGGCGTACTGACGAAATACTACTTGCCTGTCAAGTAAGGGAATGGGTACGGGTCGAGGAATTAAGTGAATCCCGGGAGCAGTTTATTGCCGAAGCAACCAAGATTCAGGACAATATCCGTACAAGCAGGCAAGAACTATTGGCCTTTTCGGCGTTCAAAGATGATACCGATGAGCAAATTTTAGAAGTTGCCCGCCAGACAGGGATGGATAAGCAGTTGAAGGCCATTTGGGGGGAGATGGCCTCTCAATTGCTTGCCATACAGGAAATTGATAACCGGGTTAGTTCCAGTATTACTGCCGATTTAAAGGATGTCCAAACTAAGATTAGTGATCTAAAACAGTTTCGTCGCATTCGGCAGGCATATCTTCAATATCCTGAACCTTTTCCGGAAGCAATATTCTTCGATAAAAAGAAATGATATACCAATAGCGCCGGTTTTTCTATTATTTCGTGGTATTCAGTGATATTAGGCAATTCTTCAGCAATGAATGCCTAGGTGGTGATTCCAATGCCCGATATTTGCCGGATTCTCATCCAAGCTCTAACCAGGGAATACTCAATTCTGCGGGATATCTACATCCTTATTGAAGAAACCACTTGGCTTACCAACCTGGCCCTGGAAAATGACGATACTGATCAGATTAGTTCCCTGACCGGGCAAAGGCACCAATATAACGAGTTTGTTAAGGAAAGAGAGCATCATCTACGACAGACTGAGGAAATGCTTAGGAACGTCCTGGGGTGGCAGCACTTTTCCATGGGCCGGCTTTTGTCAGAGGTGGAGGATACTTGTCTGGATGAATTGGGCAAGGTTACTGCGGAGATTCATAACATCATTTGCTCCCTGGCCCGGATGGACATAATAAACTATCATCTGCAGCAGGGAAAAAGCAATAAGGAAAATGAAAGGCGGAGGTTAGCTATCTTAAGGCGCAAAGCGGAAACAGCTTATCTGGATCATCCGAACCTTTTAACTCAAAGCGACAGGCGCCGGCAGAAATAACCCTTAACCCGCTAATTCCGACCAATAAAGGCTAATTTTGTGTAACTACCGACACTTATGCTTGCCAAATCCTGCATTTGGGGATATAATGTAGCCAAACCTGTGCTTAGGTCTGTGGTTGCAAATCGATGCCAGTCGCAGGCGAAACGATCCACGTAAACCGGTCAAAAGCGCCGGTGATCATGGTGCGGCTTAGAAGTAAGTCCTGCCGTGACGGGAGTCAGAAGTTAGCTGTTTAAGGAATCTCCGGCTCCGGAGCGAGAGAAGCAGTAGTAGGAGGCATATCACCTTGAGCGAACCTTCCTGCAGGCGAGTGTGGGGGCAAAGACCAGGTCAGCTAAGCATCCGGTAAAAAGTCAAAAAAGCGAGGGATCTACTCAATGTTCCAAGACAAAACTTTAGTGTGCAAAGACTGTGGCAATGAATTCGTGTTTACTGCAGGAGAACAGCAATTCTACGCCGAAAAGGGTTTCGAAAACGAACCCCAGCGCTGCAAAGGCTGTCGCGATGCCCGCAAAGGCAGCCGTGGTGAGAGACCTGCCCGTGAACTCCATCGCGCTATCTGTGCCGAGTGTGGTAACGAAACCCAAGTTCCTTTTATCCCCAGGGATGATCGGCCGGTTTATTGCCGGGATTGTTATTCTGCCAGGCAGGCCCTGTAGTTGACGGACGGGTTAGCGAATTGTTGCCTTGGAGATATACAGAGTTATTGAAAACTCCCGAGAAATGTTCCAAGGAACGGTTATTTGATTTAATTATTTGATTGGTTGGTATTCGAGACCTGGAGTAGTTTCCGGGTCTTTTCATTTGCAATTCACAAGATACGACATTATCTTAGCTAATCATTAATTTTTTTCTTAAAAATTGACAAGATTTTCAAATCCACATTGTTATCCACAAAAAGAAGGCTTATAATATGGGTTATTAACAGACTTATCCACATTATCCACAGATTTTGCAGCAAAAAAAGGGTTTTTGCCGACGCATTTTTCGACTTTGCGGATAAATTACAGAGGGTTGACAGCAGATTATATAATATGAGCATATGGGGCTTCAGGGCAACAAATCCTGGGGCGAAAGTCTATTAAAACCGTTTCTGCGGAGGGAAATCAGGTCATTTCGGAGGGAAATCAGCTCATGAGCGCAAAAACGCTACCGGTTAAAGCCGGCGATCAAGTGAAACTACAAATACATGGTCTAAATCACAGCGGTGAAGGGGTCGGCCGGTGCCAGGGCCTGGCGGTTTTTGTTCCTTTTACTGTACCTGGCGAGGAGGCGCTGGTACGTATTACTCAGGTTAAGAAGAATTTTGCCAGGGGTGAGCTGCTGAAGGTGGTTGAAGCCGGTGCTTTCCGCTGTCAGCCTAGCTGTGCTATTCACGGAAAATGTGGGGGTTGCCAGTTTCAGCACATGGACTACCGGGAGCAGCTCCGGGTGAAAAAGCGCTTGGTGGAAGATTCCTTAGTGAGAATTGGGAAGTTGGAGGGGGTTAAAGTACTTCCTACCTTGGGGATGAACAGGCCGTGGGGATACCGCAATAAGGTTCATTTCAAAGTGGAAAGCGACGGTGAGAGGCTGTTCCTCGGATACTTTGAAGCAGGTACCACTCTGCAAAAAAGGCTGCTTCGGGTTGAGGAATGTTATCTCATTGGGGATGAAATGAACCGGGTTGCTAAAGTTGTTGAGGAATTGCTTAATTCTTACGGAACTGCTGAGCCACCGCAGCAGGGGTTTTTCCGGCATGTAGTGCTTAGGAAAAGCTCAATGTCCCAGGAGATAATGGTGGTGTTGGTTACGGGACCAGAAGAGTGGCCGGATGAGCAGCAATCGGCTGAGGAGCTCAGGGAGCGTTGTCCGCAGGTGGTGTCAGTAATCCGCAATGTAAACCCGGCAAAAAACGGGGTGGTAATGGGCCGGGATTCCCGGGTTCTTGCCGGAAAAGCTGTACTGCTGGACGAGATAGGTGGGGTCAGGTTCACTA
>JAJZTU010000235.1:3893-5436 GCA_021848765.1 Bacillota bacterium | reverse complement strand
CTTAGGGATACGATTTTCCCTGAAACACCGGGGGACGTTTCGCAAAGAAGGCTGTGACGCCCTCTACATAATCAGAGGTCTGGCTGGATGCCATAATTCCCTGGCGTTCCAGCTCTAATTGTCTTTCCAGCAAGGGCAGAAGAACTTCATTTAGCAGGGCCTTAGTCCTGGCATAGGACTTGGTGGCTCCTGCAGCCAGTTTTTCAGCCCACTCCATGGTGGCTGCGGGCAGGTCCGCGCTGCTTACCACCTTATGCAGGAGGCCTATTTCCTGCGCCTGTTTGGCCTCCAGGACGGGGTCTAAGAATACAAGTTCACTGGCTTTGCCCAGGCCAATAATTGCACCGGCCAGCAGGGTAAAGCCCCCGTCAGGAGTTAGGCCAACGCTGGTGTAAGCTTGTTTGAACTTGGCGGTATCTGCGGCAATCCGCAGGTCACAGGCCAAGGCCAGGCAACAACCGGCCCCGCCAAGAGAACCGTTGATAGAGGCAATTATGGGTTTGGGAAGCAGCCGTAAGTCCATAATCAGTCGATTTATTGATTTGGTGATATCCCTGAATACATGACTCTGGGAAGGGGTGCCCACAGCTTCCTGGAAAGCCTTGAGGTCTCCTCCGGAACAAAAGGCCGCTCCGGCACCGGTCAGGATTACCGCCCGGATTTCATCATCCTCCCGGCAAATCTCCACAGCTTTGACTAACTCCTCACCCAGGTCTGCGTTGAGCGCATTAAACCGGTTGGGCCGGTTCATGGTAATGATGGCTATCGCTCCCCGACGTTCGAACAGAATAGTTTTCCACTCCATCAATACATCCTCCTTACAATAGATTTAGCCTCTCGAAAACTCGAGATTCTTTTATGTTCAAGGCTTAACGCCTTGGACTTTTTTGTTGTTTCCTCCACTTATTGCTTTGTCGAAAATTAGAACAATTGTTCTCTTGACAAATTTAAATCGTCCCCATAATCGCGATGGAGGCACTTTTCTAGCCTACTAACGATTATGGTGGTGATTTTTTTGTTAAAACCTACTCGATCTCATCAAGATTTTCAAAATTTCATCATTGAGCAGTTAGGAATCCACTATTTCCAAACTAATTTGCATGGGACTGTACTACTTTTTCATCAAGAGCTTGCCAAGGTTTGGATTACTGATTTGTCTCGGGTCTACAAAATCCTTGCCCCTCAATACTCCGGCAAAAAGGGTGCACCCCCTCGGGATCCTGTTGATATGTTTCGCTCATTGCTTTTGATGGAATTAACTTATGCTAAATCAATTGACGAATGGGTTATAACTCTTAAAACGGCTCCGATTTGGGCCATCTATAGCGGCTTTGTTCCTGATGATATACCCGGTGTCGGCACCTTTTACGATTTCATGGACCGGCTCTGGTTAGCCGAATCTCCCCATCTCTCTTCCAAAACCCGAAGGCCTAAGCGCAAGCCTAAAAAAGGGAAGAAAAAAGTGAAAAGGCTCCTTTACATAAACCGGGTATCGTCAAACGTCTGGTTGACCGCTTTCTTAAACATCCACCGGCTTTTAACC
>JAJZTU010000235.1:0-3883 GCA_021848765.1 Bacillota bacterium | reverse complement strand
CCTTCTGCCGAACAAGGTTTATTGGGTGTTCTTAAGAACCTGAGTGTTGCCGGGGATGGTTCCTCTGTCCGTACCGGTGCCAGCCGGTACGGGAAAATGACCTGCGACTGTAGAAAACAGGGCATTTTCAACTGCCAGTGTGCCCGTCGCTATAGCGACCCGGATGCTTCTTGGGGCTGGGATAGTTATCGGGAAGAGTACTACTATGGACGTGGTCTTTACGCCTTCACCGCCGCCGACAGTCCGTACGACCTACCCATTTACCTTAACCTCTTCAAGGCCCAACGACATAACAGTGTCGCTTTTGTCTTCTCATTCTTTGACCTGCTAAACTCTTACCCGGAGTTTAACTTCGGAGAATGTTCTCTTAGATTCAGCCCATGATGCCTATGCCATTTATGAGCTTCTGCATCACTACGAAATCGGTGCTATTATCGACTTAAACTCACGCAACACTGGCAATATTTCTTGCGGTGGTAACTTTACTTTTTCAAAAGAGGGGTTGCCTATCAGTCAGGCCGACCACCTGATGGCTTACAATGGCTACTGTAAAGACCGCCAGCGCCATAAGTGGAGATGCCCCAAAACCCGCAAAAAGTGGAATGTTACTTGTGATTCCCCCTGTTCTATTTCCAAGTATGGTAGAGTTTTTTATACCCGAGAGCAGGACAATCTGAGGTGCTTTACCCGTATTCCCAGAGAGACTCCTCAGTGGAAGGACCGGTACAAACGCCGAACCACTGTTGAACGCTGTTTTAAGCGCCTGAAAGAAGATTACGGCCTGGAAAAACGGGGTAAAATCCGTAGTTCCCGCGCTTGGTACATTAGAGCCTTTTTAGCGAGTATGTGTTTACATACCGATGCTTGGGTCAAACATCAACAGATTGATATGCGCCCCCTTATACGGCAATGGTTTGATAACTCCAAGGCTCAGGCTGCCTAAAACTTTTTTGGCAGTTCACTCATAAGGCTTAGCTTTAAATCATGGCTAAGCCTATTTGGCATGCCTAGATTTAGATTAAGTCTCTGTTCAACAAAAATTTCTGCTTAAAAACTGACGATATTGGCCCTTTTGGTTTAAAATCCTTATTTTGTTTCAAGGCTTTTCCGAGAGCTTACTAGATTTATCTTTTTTCCGGTCCAGCGGGCCGGTTGTTTGTTCCTGTCGAAGGGAACATTATGCTTTTTTATTGCTCTGCCCCAGTGGGCAGGACTTGAGGCAATTAAAGCAGAAATATTGAAAACCGATAAAACCTGCCTGGTACAGGCGCCAAAAGTTTTCATCTTTAAACATCTTTTTCTGCTCTTCAGGAGGGCTGTCCACAAACTTATTCCAGAAGCGGATATTTGCTCCTATACCATAGGGCTGTGAATTTTTAAGACATTTGTTAACATCCGTCTTTCCTGCTTCGTCGAGAGCGCCGGCAGGACAGCTTTCGACGCAAAGGTTGCACTGGGTGCAGAGGTCTTCTGGCACAGGTGGGTCTGACGGCAAGTCCAGGTCGGTGAGCACTGCCGTAAAGACTACCCGGGTGCCGAATTTGGGGTGAATCACAATGTTGTGGCGGCCGAAAGCGCCCAATCCTGCGGTAACAGCAGCATGCCGCAGGGAAATATCCCCCACTGATCCCATGGTTTTAAGGCTCATTTCCATAGGATAGGAAGCGGGTACAGTCATAGCTTTAGCCTCAAACTCCCGCTCTAAAAACCTGGCCAGTTTGTAATTGCAGGACCGGGAGAATTCCATCACATCCATCCTGCCGTTGAAAGCAATTTGCATATTAGGGCTTTCACAACTGGACAGTTCTTTGTAGGCCATTACCACCATAGACTTAGCTGCCGGGAAAATAGTCTCCACTTTAGGAGACCTGGGGCTGTGATAATCAGCTACCGCTGCAAAGCCTACATCATCCACCCCCATTCCCAGGACAAATTCCCTGATTTTTTCTTTCATCCAGATCAACCTCCTTTTTCTTCATTTCGCCCTTAATTAGGATTAAGTTTTTTGTGTTCTAACAGGGCTTAAGGTGTTGTTTATAGATACTGATGAGATCCCATAAAATCCGGTCAAATACCTCAACCTGCTTGGTCATCCTGTAATATTGCAAATGCCCTTGATAAAGGGCAAAAGCACGCCTGGCCACAGTAGCAGCCTCGGCCGGGGCTAATTCTGAACGTTCCAATACCTCGGTAAAAATGACCACAAGCCTATCCATAGCCCGGGCGTATTCTGTTGCTAAAGCAGGCTCAACGAAAGCAATTTCTACCCCGAGGACACCTAAAGGACAGCCGAGGTGACGCCCCTGATCAGCTACCACCTTCATGTCCTCCACTAAGGCGGAAATGAATTCCGCCCAGTTTTTACCCTGAGCAGTTTGTTTGATCCAGTGTTCCAGCCGGTTTGAGTAATACTCCGCCACTTTTGAAGCCAATTCCTTTTTACTGGCAAAATGAAAATAAAAGGAGCCTTTGGGCACATCAGCCTTGGCCAGGAGTTCATTTATCCCGGTGGCATGATAGCCTTTTGTCAAAAATAAGCGGGCAGCAGTAGCAATTATTTTTTCCTTAGTCTGATATCCTTTGGAAGTAGTCAACGCTATCACCTGTTTCGATTGTTAACTGTATAATTAAAATATAGACCGGTCTGTCTGTTTTGTCAATCTATTCTTTCACTGGACAAAATTACAATTAAATTACCTTCAAGTTACACTGGGATTACAGGGGCTGGCTTATTTTTGACAATTTCTTGACCATTGTTGACTTTTCCAAACCGGTATGCTACACTATTTTCAGAAGTTCAAAGGGGAGTAGCTGGCAGCCAACTGCCGGGCAAAATCGTCAACACAGCTGTTCAGGAAACAGCTCGGTTTTGCCCCCTAATCTTTGTGATTAGCTAGCAAGACCTTTACCATTCATGTTTGAGTTGGTAAGGGTTTTTTTATTAGCAAAGGGGGTGATACCTGGAATTAGCTGAAGTTGGTAAGACTATTTCATTTATCATGGCTTGGCAGAAGACCCCTACTTCTAACGTGCGGGGATGAATGCCGCTTCCCGCTTGCACAAAAAATTCTCTCAACCAAAACAAAACACTTGTTCTGTTTGTCAACAAATGGTATGATAGAGGCGATAGAATAAATGAAAAGGTGGTGAAATAGATTGTACCGGGTAATCAAGACATCTTTTCGAACGTCTAAAACGGACCTTGACCGGTTGTTCGCCTGTAATCGTGAATCTGCCAGGGTCTGGAACGATTGCCTGAGTCACGCCAAAGAGCACCACAAACAAACAGGTAAGTGGATTGGCAAAATGGACTTACAGGCTTTAACCAAAGGCCGGTACCACCTGCATAGCCAGAGTATCCAATCAATACAAGAACGCTATCTGGAAGCAAGGAAAAATGCCTGGAAGGCGAAGCAGGCGGGGTATGAGCATATCCGTTACCCGTATAAGACGAAACGCCATTACCCGACGCGCTGGAAGAAAGACGGTTTTTTCATCTACCCTAATGGAAAAATTGAACTCTCCATGGGGATACATCAGGGAAAACGGGAAAAGTCGGTCATTGTGCATGCCTCTCATATCCCGCAAGGAAAAGTTAAAGAGATTGAGCTGATCTGGGACGGTCAGCTGATGCTGGCAATCAGCTATGAAGATGGGATAAGCCCCACGGCAAATTCTAATACAGGCATAGCTGCCATCGACATGGGCGAGATCCACGGCATTGCTGCAGTTGCAGACACCGGACAAGCCCTGATTGTCACATCGAGGAAGTTGCGGAGCATTAAACGCCTGCGGAACAAGAAACATGCCAAGCTGCGCAAGAAGCAATCCCGCTGTAAAAAGGGCAGCCGCCGGTGGAAAAAGTTACAGCGGGCGATAAATA
>JAJZTU010000234.1 GCA_021848765.1 Bacillota bacterium | reverse complement strand
ATGGGGCGAAGCATTATTTTACGCCCATTTAGAGTTACCCAGCGGTCTGCGTTTATTTCCGGCAAAACGTCATTAACAATTCCAACTGCATCCTTTCCGTTAACAGCTTCCTGGATTAGTATCTCGTCACCGCTGACTATTCTGGTATCCAGTCTGGCAGACCGCCCATTGACCTTAATTATTGCAGGTGATCCCAGGGTGCCCTTAACCACTTTAAATTCCCGGTTGACAGTGACACTTAAGGACATGCCAGGCTTGCCATTGAGTTTTCTGGTATCCAGTCCTGCAGCCAACAAAGCGTCAGCTACCGTCCCTTGGTTCAGTTCGAAGAGACGGACCGGCCTGCCATTAACCTTAACCCTGGAGAAGCCTAACCCGTGACCGCGAAAAGCAGTTACCGCAATTCCCAGAGGAGTAATGGAATCCGGACCCTGGAGTTGTTTGTGTTTACCTCCTACTACACCAACTACTTCCCTACCCCTGATAGCCACCCTCTGAGGTGACAGGCCCAGAATATCGGCCAAAGCCGTGGACAGCCCTGGAGTTAAGCTGCCCCCCCCGATGCAAATCACTGCCTGAATTGGTTTATGGCTCAGGGTCAGGATTTTTTCGGCAATTTTTTCGGCCAGACCAGCCACCCTTGGAGCAAGGTCGGTGATAATCTGTTCGGCAGGTATGCTGTGCTTTGCACCCAGCACATCAGTATATTTGATTACTCCCCCGGGATTAGCCTGTCTTTTTACTCTTTCTGCTTCATGAAAATCCAGCAAATAAGTTTCTGCAAGGGCCTCGGTTATCTCATCCCCTGCTTCCGGGACCATTGCATAGGCCGCCATAGTGCCGTCTGCACACAAAGCAATATCCGAAGTGCCTGCCCCCACATCAACCAGGGCCAAGCTTAACTGCCGCATACTTTCCGGAATAACCACTTCACTGGCAGCGATAGGCTCCAGGGTTAGGCTGATCATCTCCAGGCCGGCCCTGTCCAATACGGCAAATAAGGAATCCACTACCTCTCTGGGCAAAAAGGTAGCCAAAACCTCGATGGCCATGGTTTCACCGCGCTGACCCAGCAGGTTCTTAATCCGTTGGCCGTTAAGCAAATACTGCACAACACTATAACCGACACAGTGGTAGTTATGGTCATGGGTTTCCCGGTCCTCCAGAAGCCTTCTTTGGGCTTCCTGGACCCCTTGCAGCTCCAGGGCCAGAACATCCTCCCGGTCAACCTCCTGATTAAGGGAAATTTCGGTTTCAACCCTGCAGCGGATAGTCTTCAGAGCCCTACCTGCTGCGGCAACCGCCACATCCTTAAGAGGATATTTTACTCGCTTCTCCAACCTGTCCTTTACCCGGGACACCACCCTTGCTACTTCCTCAATATCATGAATCTGTCCATCCTGCATAGAACGGTTGTGGTGTTCCTCAGCTTCAGCGGCCAAAATCTTCAGCTTATTGTCCACAGCCTGAAGGATAACCCCTACCACGCTCCGGGTACCAATGTCCAGCGCAAAGATATACTTTTTAACCATTACCCCGAACTCCTCCTGCCTATCTGAACAGTTCTAATTTAACATATCAAGATTATTCGACTAATCCGAACAAATTCCTTTATATTCCTGAACAAAAAAACGCCCCTGATTTAGGGACGTTAGCCTGAACTACGTGGTTAATAACCACTTTTCCGAACTAACTGATTTTCTGGTAGAAAAACATGGCCGCAGGCTTGAAGCCAATTTCCTGGGGTTGGAAAATCTGTTCAGTGCTGCCGATAAACAGCATCCCATTTGGCTTCAATGACTGGTGAAATTTACGATAAAGGCTAGCCTTGGCCTCTTCCGTAAAGTAGATGACCACATTACGGCAAACCAGCAAATCCACATTATTTTCAATGGTATCTGTCAATAGGTTGTGCCACTTAAATTTAATTAATTTTTTCAAGCTGTCCTTAACCCTGATTACCTCGCCGTCCCGGTCAAAATACCTGGCAAGGTAGTTCTTGGGTAAATTGACCGCTGCTTTAATATTGTAGATGCCTTCCTGGGCTCTTTTTAAGACCTCCTGATCGACATCGGTAGCTACGATTTGGTGATTGCCCTTTGTATCCAGTTCGGATAACACCATGGCCAAAGTATAAGGTTCCTCACCGGTCGAGCAGCCTGCACTCCAGATTTTCAAACTGGAATTCTTCTTGATCAACTGGGGTAGGATTTGTTGTGCCAATACTTCCCACTGGCCGGGGTTACGATAAAACTCAGAGACATTAATAGTCAGATGATTAATAAACTTATCCAACTGATTCTTATCCTTCTGGAGTAACACCGCATAGTCGGCCAGGTTATTCACCCCGACCGAACGCATCAAACTTAAAATTCTTCGCTCCATTTGGGGACGTTTATACTGGTTTAAATCTAATCCGGTAATCCGGTAAACGCTTCGAATAAAGTCAAGATATGCATCAGCCATTTTTTGACGCCTCTCCTCCGCTCGGGCTTTGCTGATTTGCTTCTACAAATCGCGCTAATTTCCTCCAATATACCTGGAGATTAATCCAATTTCTTCACACCGGATTTTACATGGCAGGCATTACAGAATTTTTCTTTGGTTTCTCCCCGCTTATCGTGACATTTCAGACAAAATCTCTGGGGGTTGCCATTACGCTGAACAGTAATTTTGTGCTTTTTTATCCATTCCTCCCTGGGCGGGTGAGGGTTATCCTTTAAATTCTCCGTAGTTGACATGTAGATTACCGCTATCAGGGCCAGCATAATAGCAACAGTCCCCATATGTTTACGGTCCACAGCCATCCCCCTATCCTTGCAAAGACTACTTCACTGCAGAAAAGGCTTCATAACCGGCTTCGATGGTCTTCTGAATATCCTCATCAGAATGGGTCAGGGCAACAAAGGCAGCCTCAAACTGGGAAGGCGCCAGGTATACTCCCAATTCCAGCATTTTTTGAAAGAAGCCGGCAAACTTAGCAGTATCAGCGGTAGTAGCTGTCTTATAATCAATTACCTTCTCCCCGGTGAAAAAGGTACACACCATTGAACCCACTCTATTGAAGGTGCAGGTTACTCCCACCTCTTTGGCAGCCTGTTCCAAACCGTCGGCCAGTTTGGCAGACTGTTTTTCCAGTTGCTCATAAACTCCGGGCTCACCCAATACTTCCAAGGTCTTGATCCCGGCGGTCATGGCCAGGGGATTGCCGGACAAGGTACCTGCCTGGTAGATTGGTCCGGCAGGAGAGATTTGTTCCATAATTGCCTTTTTCCCTCCGTAGGCCCCGACCGGCAGGCCTCCCCCGATGACCTTGCCGAAACAAGTCAAATCAGGGTCAATATTATAGAGCGCCTGGGCACAGCCATAAGCTACCCGGAAGCCGGTCATTACTTCGTCAAAAATCAGGAGCGCTCCGAAATCACGAGTTAGCTTGCGTACACCTTCCAGGTAACCTGGAAGCGGAGGCACAACCCCCATGTTTCCGGAGATGGGTTCGATAATGACAGCCGCAATATCCTGACCTTCCTGCTCAAAAATCTTACTTAGGGTCTCCAGGTCATTAAAAGGCGCAGTAATGGTATTAGCGGCAATATTAGCAGGCACACCCGGGCTGGTAGGTACTCCCAAGGTCAAGGCTCCTGAACCGGCTTTGATGAGCAGGGAATCGGCATGGCCATGGTAACAGCCTTCGAACTTAACTATTTTGCTGCGCCCTGTATATCCCCTGGCCAGGCGTAAGGCGCTCATAGTAGCCTCTGTTCCCGAGTTAACCATACGCACCATCTCTACTGACGGGACTCTCTCAATAATCATTTTGGCCAAAATAGTTTCCAACTCGGTAGGAGCGCCATAGCTGGTTCCCTTGCTCAGATACTCTGCTAAAGCTTCGGTAACCTTCGGATGACAGTGGCCCAGGATTAAAGGACCCCAAGACCCGACATAGTCAATGTATTGGTTTCCGTCAACATCGAAAATATATGAACCCTGCCCCCGCTCAATAAATACCGGGTTAAGGCCTACTGATTTGAACGCCCTTACCGGACTGTTAACCCCACCTGGTATATACTGCCTGGCTTCTTCAAAAAGCTCAACCGACTTGGCATAACCATTATGCACAATTCTTCACCTTCCTTAAAAATGTTCTAATCCCTCTGGTCCGCCTGGTGGGGTGGTTACCCTCAACGTCCACTGGCTTAGCCCTGCCACTTGGCGATATCCTTGGCATGGTAGGTGATAATGATATCAGCTCCTGCACGTTTCATGCCTGTCAAGGTTTCCAGTACAATCCTTTGTTCATCAATCCAGCCGTTTTGGGCAGCTGCTTTTACCATGGAATATTCCCCGCTGACATTATAAGCGGCTACAGGCAGGCCAAAGGCATCTTTAACCCTCCGGATAATATCCATATAAGCCAGGGCCGGCTTGACCATGACAATGTCCGCCCCCTCCTCAATATCCAGGAGGGTTTCCCGTAATGCCTCATTACCATTGGCGGGGTCCATCTGGTAACCCCTGCGGTCGCCAAACTGGGGGGTTGATTCCGCAACCTCCCGGAAGGGTCCATAGTAACCGGATGCATATTTTGCTGAATAGGCCATTACAGGTACACCGCTAAAGCCAGTAGCATCAAGAGCTTGCCTGATAGCTCCCACCCTGCCGTCCATCATATCAGAAGGAGCCACTAGATCAGCTCCGGCCTGAGCATGTGAAAGCGCAGTCTTGGCTAATAATTCAAGAGTGGGGTCATTGAGTACATTACCATCTTTAATAATGCCACAGTGGCCATGGCTGGTATATTCACATAAGCAGACATCGGTAATTACCAAAATACCGGGGCAGGCTTCTTTGACAGCGCGTACAGCCCGTTGGACTGCTTCGTTGTCATCATAGGCAGCCGAACCAACCTCATCTTTATAATCCGGAATACCAAAGAGGAGAATGGCAGGAATGCCCAAGTTCTGTACTTCTTTTGCTTCCGCAACAATATTGTCAACCGACATCTGAAAGACACCGGGCATTGAACCCACCGGATTTTTAACACCTTGGCCGTTAGTCGCAAACAACGGGTACACCAGATTATCAACTGATAACTGATTTTCCCTGACCAGGCGCCGGAGATTTTCATTCCCTCTCAGCCTTCTCATCCGGGTAATTGGAAATCCCATGCCTTTCCCTCCTTACTGCCAATATATTCGACAATTGCCTGCAGCAAACCCGGTATTGTATATTGCTTAGCTTCAACATCCACGTGAAGCCCCAGCCCCCGGGCAGTATCAGCGGTAATGGGCCCGATGCAGGCGACAGTTACTCCGGAGAGCAGTTCCAGATAGTCAGGAGTATTTAACAGCTTGACGAAATTTTTTACCGTGGAAGAACTGGTAAAGGTAACAATATGTATTTTTTTCTTAATGAAGAGTTCGCGCATAATGTCGGCATTACCTTCACCCAGTACGGTCTTGTATGCATCCACCTCGGTA
>JAJZTU010000008.1 GCA_021848765.1 Bacillota bacterium | reverse complement strand
AATACGGACAATGAATTTATCATCATCAATAATCAGTACCTTACTCACGTCGTGTCCTCCTGAGCAAATTTTCACACTTAATTGTAACATGTTTCGCTAAGTTGTAGCAATGTTTATTTAGTTTTTATTAAAGATAGAACATTTTCCGCAGCCAGCAAGGCGCCTAACTTTACATGTTCTCGATATAAGCCTCCTTGTAAGTAGACGGCATATGGTTCCCGCATGGGGCCATCAGCGCTTAACTCAATTGTAGAACCTTGAACAAATGTTCCTCCGGCCATAATTACCTGGTCCCGGTAACCGGGCATAGCCCATGGCTCAGGCAGAACATGTGAGTCTACCGGGCTGGCCTGCTGCAAGCCTCTACAGAATGCTTGCAGTAGTTCCCCGCTGCCTAGTTTTATGGCCTGAATCAGGTCGGTACGCAGTTCATCATACTGTGGCGATACCTCAAAACCAAGCTCGGAAAAGAGAGCTGAGGTAAGAACTGCACCCTGTAAAGCTTCCCCTACCACATGAGGTGCGAGAAACAAACCTTGAAATAACTGGCGGTTTAAGTCCAGACTTGCCCCAACAGCTCCTCCGATTCCGGGAGCTGTCCACCGGTTAGCTGCCAGTTTAACCAAGTCCTTGCGCCCTGCCACATAACCACCGGTAGGCGCCAGGCCTCCTCCCAGGTTTTTAATGAGCGAACCTGCGATTAAATCTGCTCCCACCTCCGTAGGCTCTTGGGCTTCCACCAGTTCGCCATAACAGTTGTCAACAAACACTAGAATATCTTTGTTGACCCCTTTGATAAATGCTATAAGCTCCTTTAGACGTCCTATATCCAGCGAGGGGCGCCAGCTATAGCCACGTGACCTTTGGATAGCTACCATTCTGGTTTTTTCGGAGATTGCCTCACTTATCGCCTCCAGGTCAGGTATCCCGCCGGGCAGCAACTCAACTTGACGGTAGGTCACTTGCCAATCCATTAGTGAGCCGGCAGCCTTTCCCTTTAGTCCGATAACTTCCTCTAAAGTATCATAAGGATTTCCGGTCACACAGAGGAGCTCGTCACCGGGTCTTAAGACCCCAAAAAGGGCCAAGGCTATAGCATGGGTACCCGATACAATCTGGGAGCGTACCAGGGCAGCTTCAGCCCCCAGAACATGGGCCATGACCCTTTCCAGAGTCTCTCTTCCCTGATCTCCGTAACCATAACCTGTACTACCCTTAAGATGATAGTCGGATACCTTTTCCCGGGCAAAGGCAGCTAATACCTTGCGGTGGTTATTGAAGGCCTGCTGTTGTATCTTGGCCACAACAGGCCTGATTTTCTGTTCAACCTTTTCTGTTAAGTCCCAAAGCTCCTGAGAAAGCTGATTCACATTTTGCCACTCCCATCCCAAAATTGCACCATGCCGGTTTCATAGAATAAACTCCTTTACCCTGCTTAAGGTCTGCGGTTCTAAATCCGCCCAAATCCGGACACCTTCGGGAAGAAACTCCTCTGAGATTACCTGTCCTTTGTCATGCACCAATGCCAACAGACTGCCGGCTTCATAGGGCAGTAGCAGTTGACAACGGGTCAAATCCCGGGGTAGCTGCTGGATAATCAACTCCAGCAGGCTTTGCAGCCCAAGGCCCGAAGCAGCGGAGATTTCAACTGAACACGGGTATTCACTGGCTACCCGGTGAATCAAGGACTTGTCTGCAACCAAATCCAGTTTATTGAACACAGTGATTGTAGGTATTTCGTTAGCCGCAAGTTCGGCCAATACTCCCTCAACGGTCACCATCTGCTCAACAAAAGCCGGGTTACTGGCATCTACCACATGAATGAGGACATCTGCAGACACTGTCTCCTCAAGAGTGGCCCGAAAGGCGGCAATCAGATGGTGGGGCAGCTTGCGGATGAACCCAACCGTGTCTGTAAGCAAAAACGACTTTCCGCCGGGAAGTTCTACCTGGCGGGTGATCGGATCAAGTGTTGCAAACAACTTATCTTCGGCCAATACATCAGAGTTGGTTAAGGTGTTCAAAAGAGTGCTTTTACCTGCGTTGGTGTACCCGACTAAGGCCACCACGGGAAGCGGAACCCTCTCCCTTTTGCGCCGTAAACGTTCCCTATGCTGCCTGACCTGCTGCAGTTCACCTTCCAGGTCCTTGATCCGCTGCCTGATGCGCCTGCGGTCAACTTCCAGCTTGGTTTCGCCCGGACCCCTGGTACCTATTCCGCCCCCCAGCCTGGATAAGGCCACTCCCGTGCCTACCAGCCGGGGGAGCAGGTAATGCAGTTGGGCAAGTTCCACTTGAAGCTTACCCTCCCTGGTACGGGCCCGCCCGGCAAAGATATCCAAAATTAACCCGGTGCGGTCAATTACCTTTTTCCCAAGGGCATTTTCCAGGTTGCGTTGCTGGGCCGGAGAGAGTTCATGGTCGAAGATGATTATGTCTATTTGCTGCACCTGAGATAACAGGCGCAGTTCTTCCAGTTTGCCGTAACCAATGTAAAGGGTGGAATCCGGCCGGTTCCGCCGTTGAACGAGCTTGGCAACTACCTCTGCACCTGCCGTGGTGGCCAACTCCCGCAGTTCAGCCAAAGATTCCTCTATGCTCCAGTTTTGATTACATCCGGGCAGTTCCAAACCAACCAGGATAGCCCGTTCCCGGTCTTTGGCTTCAGGGCCGGCGGTCCATCCGGACTTGATGGATTTTTCTATCCCCCGCACCAGGCCCGGGAAATCAACCTCTAAAACCTGCTCCAGGGTATGAGCATCAGATTGTTGGTAAGCATTACCCAGGACTCCGTCCTCAGGCACCAGGTGGGCAAAGTATATCGAAACGGGTTGTCCGCCCTGAACCCCTACTGCTACCATGAGATCAAGTTTCAGCAATACCAGGGCAGAAATATCCACTGAGCTTAACCTGCCTGAACCTGAGGGGTGGGTATGCACACAGCGTACACCCCGCAGACCTTCAGAACTGCGCCGTGCGGACTGTACGGACAAGGGTGCGGTGTCTGCATCTCCTACCAGTACTTCCACCACTTGCCCCCGCCTGTTAATATGTACAGCAATTTCCCGGCCGGTTTCCTCAGTTAGGTGGGCCATGTGGATGAGCAGATCCTCGCTGGCAATTTGGCCAGGAGGTACTTCCCGGTTATAGAGTTCTTCCAACCTGGCAAGCTGAGTTTTTCGCAATCCTTCGACATTACCGTTAACCCTGCTACTTATTGTAAACCCTCCCCGGGAGTTAATTCATTTATTATAACATAACAGACCGGGATTAGGAATAGGACCTAACCCCGGCTATCTATTACATCAGGGCGGGTGATCAGAATCAGTTCTTCCCGGGAGATGGTCTTTTTGGCAACCAAGCGGACTGCCTGACGTCTAACCGCTCTCTCAATTAAATTGCGCACTAACCTGGCACTGCCACTATGCTCATGTCCCGGGCCAATATTGCGGGAGATAATTTTCTTTAGTTCTTCAGTGGCTTCGAAATCCAGTTGGTATTCCCGGTTTTTCAGCATAACCTGAGCAATGGCCATCAGTTCATCCAAAGAATAGTCCGGAAAGTCGATGTGGATTGGAAAACGGGACCGGAGACCGGGATTAGTCTGCAAAAACCAATCCATTTCATCCTGATACCCGGCCAGGATGAGAATCAGGCTATCCTTATGATCCTCCATGGCTTTGACCAAGGTATCGATAGCCTCTTTGCCGAAATCCTTCTCACCGCCTCTGGCCAGGGAATATGCCTCATCAATAAACAGAATTCCTCCCATGGATTTTTTCAGTTGTTCCCTGGTTTTCTGAGCAGTGTGACCAATATACTCTCCTACCAGGTCGGCTCTTTCGATTTCAGTGAGGTGGCCTTTGTTTAGAACCCCCATTTCCTTGAAGAGCTTGCCAATGATTCGGGCCACCGTGGTTTTCCCGGTGCCGGGGTTGCCCTTAAAAATCATGTGCAGTACCAGGGGTTCTGTAACCAACTTCTCCTTCTGCCGCCTCCTTTGTATTTCCACAAAAGCATAAATTTCTCTCATTAAGGTCTTAACGTTATTGAGACCAACCAGGTTATTCAGTTCAGCAAATATTGCTCCAATGCGCCATTCCTGCCCCTTTTCTCCGGGGTCGTTACCCCGGCCGGGTCCCTTGCTCTTTTCTTCCAACTCTTCCCCAATTAGCCCTAACGCGGTTACAGGGTTAATGTGGCCCTGTTCTAACAGACTAAATATTTCATCACGTTGACTGGTGTTATGGCGTTTGTGGCGCCGGAACTGCATGACCAAAGCTTTCACCTCACTTTTGCGCAATCTGCCTGGTAACATTATACGCAGCAATTGCCCAAGTGTGACCACAGGGATCCAGAAAGCCTGGCAAAGTCCGGCTTTATTACGCTGTTAGTCCAGGCGCTTGCGAAAACGCAGGATGGACAGGGCACAGATAAAGACAGTTAACAGGGTCAACCAAAAGGCTACCACTCCTAATTGGGCAAGGTCAGCTCCCCGTAAAATGATCCCCCGGAGGATTTGTAAAAAGTAGGTCAGGGGCAAGGCCTGCCCTAAGGCATAGATAATTTTGGGCATGGACTCCCGTGGAAAGAGGAAGCCGGAAAGCAAAATGCTGGGCAGAAGGACGAGAAAAGCCATCTGCATGGCCTGTAATTGATTTTTGGCCAGGGTGGAAATGAACATCCCTATCCCCAAAGCACAAGCTAAAAAGATAGTGGCCAAGACCAGTAACAGGCCGGTGCTGCCGGAGATTTCCACTCCAAACCAGAAAACCGCTACCCCTAAAACCAAAAGCAGGTCAAAAAAGCCAATAATTACATAAGGAATAAGTTTCCCGATAATTAGCTCCGCCGGGCGGATGGGAGTAATGATGATTTGTTCCAGGGTACCCCTTTCCCTTTCCCGCACTAAGGCAAAAGCGGTTAAGATGACAGTAATATTTTGTAATACCAAGCCCACCAAACCGGGAATGTTAAAGCGTAAACTCTCCAGGTTAGGGTTATACCAAACCCGGGGCCGCACATCGATAGCTAAGGCCGGGCTTCCGCCCAGGCCTTGTTGGGCCAACTGCTGTCCTACAAGATTTAAGTTTTGGGCCTGGGCTACCAATTGGGCTGTAGATAAAGCCGTCCGGGCCACCAAAGGGTCGGAACCGTCCACCAGGACCTGGATTTGTGCCCCTTCCTTTCTGGCCAGTTTCCGGGCATAGTCGGGCGGAATTATCACTGCTACCCGTGCCTTGCCCCCATCAAGATAGGCCCCAATCTCCCCTGGATTTTCAGTCCAATAGTCCAGGCTAAAGGTATCTGTATTCTTCAAGGCACTGATAAACCGCCGGCTGTCGGCAGATTTGCTTTGGTCACAGACCACGGTGGCAATATTCTCCACATCAGTGCTGATAGCATAGCCGAACAGGAACATCATCATGATGGGAACCCCTAAAATCATGACCAGGCTGGGTTTATCCCGGCGGATTTGGATAAACTCTTTCCGGATTATCGCTTTCAGCCTTATCCAGTTCATAAACCCACCCCTTCCTGCTGGTGGCCGGCCACAAAATTAATAAAAATATCCTCGACCGTTTGCCCATTATGACGGGTTTTAATCTCCCCCGGAGTGCCGAAATCCAGAAGCCGGCCCTGGAAAATAAAGCCCAGGATATCGCATTGCTCGGCTTCATCCATATAGTGGGTGGTTACCAAAATAGTTACCCCCTCCTGGGCCAAACGGTGAATTAAATCCCAAAAAATCCTGCGTGACAGGGGATCTACCCCGGCTGTCGGCTCATCTAAAAAGAGCAGCCGGGGCCGGTGGAGCAAAGCACAAGCCAGGGCCAGCCGCTGTTTCCAGCCTCCGGAAAGAGTCCCGGCTAACTGGCCCTCTCTATCTCTTAAGCCTGCTAAATCCAGCAAATACTGATAGCGCTCTGCCAATTTCTCCCCGTCCAGCCCGTAAACTCCCCCGTAAAATTTCATGTTCTCTTCTACCGTCAGGTCTTCATATAAGCTGAACTTTTGGGACATATAGCCAATATGCTGTTTAATTGTTTCCCCGTCTTTGAGGTCAATGCCCAGCACCTGTCCGCCACCGGCTGTGGGGGTGAGAATTCCGCACAACATCCGGATGGTGGTAGATTTGCCCGAACCGTTAGGACCGAGAAAGCCGAAAATCTGCCCCGGTTTTATAGCAAAGGAGAGGTCATCTACAGCCTTACGGCCGCTAAAAACTTTAGTCAGATGCTCTATTTTAATGGCAAACTCCATTTCCTCTCCTCCTTAATCGAGGCGCACTTCCACCGCTTGCCCCGGTTTAAATTTTCCCTCTTGTGCCCCGGATAAAGCCACCTTGACCGCAAAGACCTGAGTTGCCCGCTGCTCCTGAGTCTGGATGTTCTTTGGGGTAAACTCTCCTTGGGAAGCAATGAAGATTATTTCTCCCAGGCTTTCAGCTGTCCCGCTTTCCGTTTGCACTTTGACCTTTTGTCCTACCCTAACCTGGCCAAGTTGGCTCTGCGGCACATAGACGGTTAGCTGTAGTTTTTCATCATCAATAAGCTTAATGACTGCCGCACCCGGATTAGCCAGTTCCCCCGGTTTTAAGATAAGCTGTTCCACTCGCCCGGTGGCCGGAGCCAGTAACCGGGCTTTATCCACCTGTAACTTTGCTAATTCAACCTGCCTGCCGGCAACTTCTACTTGCGCTAAGCTGGCCGACAGGGTATAGGAAGTAGCCCCGGCTTTTAGCAGGCTAACCTGCTCTTGGGCCCCCCGGATTTGCGCCTTTAGGCTGTTCACAGTTGCTTGGGCCGCAGCCTCTGCTGTTTTGGCTAAATCAAGCTGGTCAGGCGTTGCCCCACCTTCGGCTAACAACTGCTCTGTTTTTTGGCGCTGCTGCTGAGCACGCTTGAGGCTTTCCCCGGCCCCGGCTAAACTTGCTTGCAGAGCCTTAACCTGATTAGCGGCCTGGGCGATCTGCTGTGGCCTGGTGGCAGTCCGCACATCCCCTGCTTTGGCCCGGGCTGCTGCTAAATTGGCTTGGGCTTGGGCCAGCTGAATCCTGGCCGCCTGGGCTTCTAACTGGACTACCGGCTGCCCTTTTTTCACCGGTTGCCCTTCCTGCACCAATATTTTTTCTACTTTACCGGCGGTTTCTGCCACAACCCGGTACTCCTCCCCTTCCAGCCAACCGCTAAATACAGGGGCAGTCCCGGTTTGTGCCCTATTTGCCCAGCCGTACCAGGCTACACTTGATATAAGCGCTAAAATAGCCAGGACCCTTAGTTTCTTAACCATGAACCCCCACCCCCTGATAAAATATCTTCAACATCTCTTGAAGCAACTGCTCTTCTTGCAGCCGGTAGCCACCGGGCAAGGGTCCAATTACATACTTGTAAAACAGAAAGGAGGCCATCATTCCGGCTATTACCTGCATAGCCACAAATGGGTTCATCCGGCGGATTTCCCCTCGTTCCATGCGGCGCAGAAAGAATGGTACGATCGCTTTTTTCATAGGAAATATTATTTCTTGCATAATTTGTTGGCGTAATTCGGGTTGGAAACCTGCTTCAAAAAACAGCACTTTAAATAAAGGCCAATTGTCTTCAATCAATTGCAGTCGTTTTTTCACCATGAACTCTATGGCCTCGGGGAAAGCTCTTTTATAATATTCCTGCTGGCCGGTAATGTCAACACAAAAAGAAAAAACCGGCGGTTGCCGGTCTTTTGATTGGGTACCTTAATTTACATTATTGGCAGAAGTCAAACTATCCTAAACTTTTGGTTCACTGAAGTTGGTGTTCACAGGCTTAAGCGGGGCAACAGTAGAAATGGCATGTTTGTACACCATCTGCTGTTTTCCGTCCTGCTCTAAGATTACGGTAAAGTTATCAAACCCCCGTACAAGACCTTTCAGTTGAAAACCGTTAACCAAATAGATGGTTACCGGTATATTTTCTTTCCGGACTTGGTTTAGAAATGCATCTTGCAGATTGATTTGTGTCTTGGTCATTAATTCTACCTCCGTGTTTTCAAGATTTGCCAATGAAATAAACTTCTACATGGTTGTCAATTGTCCTGCAACCTGATGGAGAATTTCTTTCGCAATTTCAGCCGCACTACGATAATTTTCGACATCAATCCAGCGAATTCTCTCCTCTCTACGAAACCAAGTTAATTGCCGTTTGGCGAAATGTCTGGTATTCCGTTGAAGAAGCCGTATGGCTTCCGGCAGGTCATATTCACCATGTAAATAGCCAACAATTTCTTTGTAGCCCAGACCCTTCATGGAAACCAGTTCCGGGCTATAGCCCCGGGCCAGGAGAGTCCGTACTTCCTCTAGCAGACCGTCAGCTATCATTTTTTCCACGCGTAAATCTATTTTCTGGTATAATTTTTCCCTGTTTAGTGTTAAACCATACATAAACAGGTTATATTTGGGAAGATTATTTGCTGTTTGATCTTCTTTTTGAAATTGGGAAATCGGCTTCCCGGTAAAATGATAGACCTCCAGCGCCCGGATGATTCGCCGTAAATCGTTGGGATGAATCCTGCCGGCAGCGCCGGGGTCCACCTGTTCTAAACGTGTGTGCAGCCACCGGTTACCTTTGGCCTGTGCCTCAGCCAGCAACTTATCCCTGTACTCCCAATTTACCGCAAAGGGTGTGAAGGAATGGTGGTCTGTTATGGAACGGACATATAAGCCGGTTCCACCCACAAGCAGGGGAACCTTTCCCCGGCTGTTAATCTCCAGAATCAAGTTTTCCACCATTTCCTGAAACATGGCCACACTAAATTCAGCATCCGGGTCAATAATATCCAGCATGTGGTGAGGAATCCCCTGCATCTCTTCCCAAGAGGGTTTGGCAGTGCCAATGTCCATCATTCTGTAGACCTGCATGGAATCACCGGAGATAACCTCGCCGTTCAGGAGTTTGGCTAATTCAATTCCTACTGCAGTCTTCCCCACTGCTGTCGGACCAACAATAATAATCAGGTTTGGTAACATGGGTTCTTTGTACCTCTTCCGTAACACTTAAATTATTTGTCCAGGACTCCATAGGCAACAGGACTATATTTCCCACCAACTATCCGGGATATTCCCAATTCTTCAAAAACTCTGCAGCCCCGGCCTTCTTTAACCACCACCCGGTAGCGTGCTACCCTTAAAGCTTCCCGGACTACCTCTCCGGAAAGGGGAGTTGGGTTACCTAAAAGTCGTAAGATATCCATTGCCGGGGATTTCTTCCGGGTATGGCGGAACATAGGGTCAAAATAGACCACATCAAAAGTTTCATCCGGTAAGCGGGTTAAATAGCTTTCTGCCTGGGTATGGACCACCTTAATCCTACCCATGGCCTCAAGTAATTGCCTGTCCCCGTCAGCGTAGTTATGGAGGCCCTCCTCAGCCAGAGCCGCCAACAGCGCTTGTGACTCCAGGCCTACCACTTTCCCTGAGCTGCCGGCCACATAACTGGCCACTATGGCATCAGCGGCCAAGCCAAGGGTACAATCTAAAAAGGAAGAGCCTTGATCAATTCCGCCGGCGGAAATTAACTGGTCCACCTGACCCCGGGCAAGAGCTTGTACCCTAAGCTTGGCCATACTGGGATGGAAATGAAATTCCTGTTCACCCACCAGCAGCCTGGTAGCTTTGCGGCCGACCACTATTATAACATCAGCGTTAGTGGTCTCAGCTACCCGGTTTAGCGCCCGGCTTGATTCCAGGTCGCGATTCCGGGGAATAAGCGGGCATTTCAAGGTTTCAGCCCACCACCTGGCCCGTTCCTGCACAACTGAATCCGGCTCAAGGGAGGTGGTAACAACTGTTTTTGGAAACAACGGACCAGCCCTCCTACTCAAATTTGCGCAAATGCACTACCAAGATCAACGCAACCGCTCAGGTCCTTTTGAATGCTTTAGCCAGGTCATTTCCGGTGTACTGAATCACAGTCGGCCTACCATGTGGGCAGGTGAAGGGATTCGCGGTTTCACCCAACTGCCTGAGGAGTTCTTCCATAGCCGGTCTGGTTAATGGCTGGTTTGCTTTGATTGCACTTTTACAGGCATGCATGATCAGAAACTCTTCCCTGATGCTAAGTTTGTCCACCTGATAACGGTTCCTACCCCTTAAGTTGTCCAGGATATCAAAGAATAGTTGAGTTTCCTCACCAGGCGGTAGTCCCTGTGGCACTGATCTGATGAGAAAGGCATTTCCACCAAAGTGCTCCAGAGTGTATCCCAGATCCCGGAAGAACAGGATGTTGGCAATTACCATTTCTGCCTCAAGGGTCCCCAATTCGGCGCTGACAGGCATGAGCAGGTTTTGGGCCATAGCGGGACCAGGAGCCGAATTTAGAAATTTTTCGTATTGAATCCTCTCATGGGCCGCATGCTGGTCAAAGATAAACAGTCCCTGTGGGCCTGCCGCTATGATATAAGTGGAATCCACCTGGCCCATGACCTGAAGGTCGGAAAAAATGTTGACCGGGTCGCCTTGTAAATAGTCAGCAAGGCAATCCTGCTGTGGTAAGTAAACATCTTCCCCGCTGCTCTCCTGAACCCTTTGTACGTTAGTAACTTGAGGATAATCATCGACTCGAAGTCCCTGTTCCGGTTCTGACTTCCGGGGAATAACCCTTTCCTGTGGTGACTTCCCGGCAACAACTTTTTCCTGCTCTGCCTGCTTGGGGACACCCAGCCGGGGGATCAAGGTTTGCCCGGCCAGAACTTCCTTCACCTGATAAACTAAGAATCGCTGCAGTTCCTCCTCTTCACTAAAGCGTACCTCCATTTTTGTCGGATGCACATTCACATCAACCAAATGGGGGTTTACTTGCAAATTGAGAATAAACAAAGGGAAACGTCCTGTTGGCAGGTAGGTATGATATCCCTCCTCTACTGCCAGGTTCACTAACTTGCTTTTTACATAACGCCCGTTGACAAACAATACCTGGTGGCCCCGGTTGGCCCTGGCTAACTCCGGCTTTCCCAGATAACCTTCTACCACAAACAGCTCCCCCAGGGCTTTAACGGTCAGAAGCTCTTTAGCCAGTTGTACACCCTGGGTGCTCACCACGGCATCCAGCAGACTACCGCTGCCTGGGGTTTTTAGGACCACCCGCCTGTTTTGGGAGAAGGTAAAGGCAATACCAGGGTAGGCTAACGCAAGGCGGGAAACAACTTCTCCAACTAATCCTCCCTCTGTTCCGGCAGACCTGAGATGCTTGCGCCTGGCAGGAGTGTTGAAAAATAAGTCCCGGACTATCATGCTGGTACCCGGGGGCGCCCCTGTCTCTTCAACTCCGGTTACCTGGCCTCCCTCCAGGAGAACCCGGGTGCCTGCCAGTTGGTCATGGGCTCTGGTGGTGAGTTCCACCCTGGCCACAGAGGCGATACTGGGCAGTGCTTCCCCCCGAAACCCCAGGGAGCGTATCCCGTACAAGTCCTCCAGAGTGCTGATTTTACTGGTCGCATGGCGCTCAAAAGCCAATACCGCATCCCCGGCAAGCATGCCGCAACCGTTGTCGGCAACCCGGATATAGCTAATGCCGCCATCCTTTATCTCCACATCAATTCTGCTACTGCCTGCGTCTATAGCGTTTTCCAACAGTTCCTTCACAACTGAACCGGGGCGCTCTACTACTTCTCCGGCAGCAATTTGGTTAGCTGTTATGGGATCTAAGATCTTAATTCTGCCTGTCATTTTTTCTTCTCCCATTAATATTCTCAATACTCTCTTGCTTTTTTTGCCAGCCCGTCATAATGCAAGTAGCGGTCGCCGGACCGGTCACTTAAGTAGATGTGTTCCCAGCCACCCTGTTTTTTGGCCTGTTTATAGAGATTTTCCGCTGCTTGCTGACAACCTGGACAGCTTTGGAAAGGCAAAATCAGAGCTCTGACCTTGCCTGCCCTCCCCTTATTCAGGTTAGCGGCTGAAACCAAATCCATAAGGCCTGCACATTGGCTGCAGCAGGCGACTTTCTCTAACTGTTCCTCCCTGATGAAACAGGTATCATAGAAGAGGTGTTTGGTCCTCTGGTAATAGCCGTTGGTTAGGGTAAATTCCTGAGACTTATTACTCTGACGAGACCACAGTTGCCCGATTTCGTCTACCAATTGGGAAATATAATTGGTAATGCGGGCATCCTGACGGAGGGCCTCAGGGTCAAAATCAGGCTCCCGGATCCCGGAAAAATCCAACCCGGCCATGGCCATAATAATGCCCAAGTTCACATAAGGCAGCGCAGATTCCACCGCATACCCGCCTTCCAGCACAGCAAGGTCAGGCTGAAGCTTTTGAGCCATCCTGGCATAGCCCTGGGCAGAAATCTTCATGCCACCCAGGGGGTCACTGTAGTGGTTATCCTGACCGGCAGAATTGATAATCAAATCCGGCTGAAATTCTCTGAGTATTGGCAGGACCAGATTGTCCAGTACATAATGCAGGCCTTCATCAGAAGTGCCCGGAGGTAGGGGAATATTGACAGTCCGGCCATAGGCAGCCGGCCCGCCCATTTCTTCAGGGAAACCGGTGCCCGGGTACAGGGTCCGGCCGTCCTGATGAAAGGAAATAAAGAGGACATTGGGGTCATGGTAAAAAATATCCTGGGTACCATCACCGTGATGTACGTCTGTATCCACTATGGCAACCCGCTGTACCTTATGCCTCGCCCGCAGGTAGTCCACCAGGACAGCAACATTATTGATATTGCAAAATCCCCTGTTGCCATGGACAACCCGCATGGAGTGATGGCCCGGAGGCCTCACCAGGGAAAACCCGTTCTTGATCTCCCCGCTCATCAGGGCATCGGCCAGCACCAGGCCGGCTCCCGCGGCCGCCAGGTGTGCCTCAGTCACCTGTGCTTCCACGTCAGGAATACAGATATGGGTACGGGCAATATCCTTAGGTGTGGCTAAGCGGGGCTTGTATTCAACCACCTGGGGAAGGTCCAAAATTCCTTCTTCAAAAATCTGGTCCCGGGTATACAGCAGTCTTTCCTCCCGTTCAGGATGGGTTGCCGAAAGTGACCAGTCAAAAGCGGGGAAAAAAATCAGCCCGGTCTGCTGGTTCAAGGTTTTTCACCTCCCACGAAGTGACTTATCTGCCACGGGGTTTCCAGAATCAGGTGGTGAATGGCGCCCACAGTCATGTGTCCACGCACCAGGTTAAATATCTCATGGCAGGTGGTCTCAATACTACCCGGATCTCCTTGTATTCCCAGGCGTTCAGCCCTTTTGTTCACCCATGTGCGGGCAAGATTTACCATATCCTCTTCATCCCAGGATTGCCTGTTGGATAAGCTACCTTGATATCCTTCTTCATCAATATGGTAAAGGCCCTGGTCGGTGTCAGCCCGCAGGCAAATGCGCACTGTCGGTTTGGCTACAGCTGCACCAATTGCATTAGCAACCGGACCATGTGGGGGCAGTACCGCTCTGCAGCCAAGAGAACCGGCAACATGCTCCACCAGTCCCGGGGCGCCTCCGCCTACTCCGATAATAGTTTTAGGCCTAGCGGGAATTTCCTGGAGCAGTTCCCAGACTCGATAGGCCGGCTCCTCCTGCCAGGCCCTAAACATGTCCTCTATGCCCTGTTTGATAAGCTGACAAACTGCAGCAATAATTTCCCGGGCCACTTCTTCCACGGAAATCAAATCTCCGGCAGCGTGAGTCCCGGCAGCTTTATCCCTGGCCAGAGTTTTCAGAGCCTGACGGGCCAGGTCCGCACTCCCGATTGTTGCCTGTCCCAGAACCTTCAAAGCATCAGTGGGAGTGGGCACAGGTCCGCCCACACAAGCTGCAGGCCCAAGGCGCTCAGGCCGCACAACTATTTTTCCGTTTTCCACACAGACATGACTATCCCCTCCGACAGGAAGTGCAGTGATAGCAAAAGAGCGTACCTGGGTTAAACTGTCTGCTACTGATACACCCTTGGAGGACATCAGCGGCCGCCCGGAAAGGATCAGGGCCAGGTCGGTGGTTGTGCCGCCGATGTCCACCACCACCCCTGTCTTTGCCGGGTTGGTCAGGGACAGCGCTCCCAGAACACTGGCTGCCGGGCCGGAAAAAATGGTCTCCACCGGCGCAGCAATTGATTCCTCCAGGGGTAGAGTGCCTCCATCCGCTTTCAGGATCATCACCGGGGCTGTAAGTTTGCGCCGGGTCAGAGCTTCCTGCACGGCCCTGGCAAAACCCCCATAGGACTCTTTGGTAGCTGCAGTTAAAACAGTATTGACCACCCGCCTGGGAAAGTTCAGCTGGGAACCGCAGCGATGCCCCATTTCAACTTTCCACTGGGGAAACTTAGTTCTGATAATCTGGTCTACCTCAAGTTCCTGGCTGTGGTTGCGAACGGAAAACTTACCAATCACAGCAACTTTAGCTATACCGGTACTGTGAAATTCATTAATTGCTGCTGTTACTTCATCCGGCTTCACCGGTGCTGTTACTCTGCCCCGGTGGTCTATAGCTCCCGAAAGTACAGCAGTCTTTTTGGCAAAAACCACGGGAGGTGGAAGGAGTCCCGGACCCGGTATGATCAGTAAGCCGACAGGACTGTAGTTTTTTTCGGCAAGAACATTGGTCACAATAGTAGTACTGAGATTAACCCGCTGAATCAGGCCAGGGTCCACCCCGTCCAGGATTGCGTCCAGAGCTTGTTCCAAACTAACCAAGAGATTATTGGCCCGGGTAGGAACCTTGACGGTATTTAATATCTTGCCCATCCGGTTGTCCAGGAGTACCGCATCGGTAAAAGTCCCACCCACATCTATTCCAATAATCAAATTATCACCCCCTGGCTTTTTTCTGCAGCTCAAACAGGGTATTCAGGGCTTGCAAGGGGGTCATATTCATTAGTTCCAGACCCCTTAAGTCCTCCACCACCGGGTGAAATTTTTCTTCCACGAAAAAGCTGAGCTGCTTATCGTGGACACCTTTACTATTAAGTTTAACCTGGGAACTTTTATCAGGGGTAGCGGTCATAGGATTAGCCTGTCCGTACGCTTTAGCGGCAGCCGCCTCTTGAACACTGTCCTCCAGTTCTTTCTGTTGCTCTAAGACCTGCAAAAGCTCAATGGCACGGTCAATTACCTCTCTGGGCAAACCTGCCAGCCTGGCCACCTGAATTCCGTAACTGCGGTCGGCTGCACCAGGGATAATTTGGCGCAGGAAGATGATATCTTCGCCCTGTTCTTTTACGGCCACTGACCAGTTTTTTACACCCTGGTGATGCTCGGCTAACTGGGTAAGCTGATGATAATGGGTAGCAAAAAGGGTTTTTGCTCCTATTTTTTCGGTGTTTAGGATATATTCCGCAACCGCCCAGGCAATACTCAAACCGTCAAAAGTACTGGTACCTCTTCCGATTTCATCCAGGATGACCAAGCTTCTATCCGTGGCATGATTGAGGATATTGGCAACCTCATTCATCTCCACCATGAAGGTAGATTGACCTGTGGCTAAATCATCACTGGCTCCAACCCTGGTGAAAATTCTGTCCACAATGCCGATAATGGCCTGGTCTGCAGGTATGAAGGAGCCAATCTGGGCCATTAAAACCAGCAAGGCCACCTGGCGCATATATGTACTTTTCCCTGCCATATTAGGGCCGGTTAGAACAATCAACCGGTTGCCGGCATTATCCATGTGGGTATCATTGGGTACAAACCACTCGCCCTGGAGCATCTTTTCTACAACCGGATGCCTGCCTCCGGTAATATGAATTTCATCACTGTCCCTGACTTGAGGTTTTTTATAGTTACCTTTTATGGCGGCCTCTGCCAGGGAAGCCAAAGCATCCAACCGGGCAATGACCCTGGCCGCCTCCAGCAAGCGCCGGGACTGACCGGATACCTTTTCCCTGATTTCGGTGAAGAGTTGGTACTCTAACTCCACAACCCGGTCCTCCGCACCCAGGATGAGGGATTCATATTCCTTCAACTCAGGAGTAATAAACCGTTCAGCATTAGCCAGAGTTTGCTTCCGGATATAGTCCTGAGGGACAAGGTCGTAGTTCGATTTGGTAATCTCGATATAATAACCGAAAACTTTATTATAACCTACCTTCAGGGATTTAATACCCGTACGTTCCTTCTCCCGGGCCTCCAAACCGGCAATCCATTGCTTGCCCTCCTTGGTGGCAGCTCGAAGCTTATCAACCTCAGCATTGTAGCCGGTCTTAATTAAGCCTCCCTCCCGGACGGAAAAGGGAGGCTCAGGGTTGATGGCCTGCTCTAAGAGCTGGCGGATGTCTGCCAAAGTATCTAAGGACCCGTACAACTCCTTGAGCCTGGTACTGCGAGCCCGTTCCAGCAAAGACTTAACTCCGGGAAGCGCCGCCAGAGAAGCCTTTAAGGCATTAAGGTCCCGGGCATTGGCGCTGCCAAAGGACACCCTGCCGGTTAAGCGTTCCAGGTCATAAATCTCTTTGCACAATTGACGTAAATCTTCCCGTAAAAAATGGTTCTGAAATAACTCATCCGTAGCGTCCAACCGGCTCTGAATGGCCTGGATTTGAATCAGAGGCTGTTCAATCCAGTTCTTTAGCAGCCTTGCACCCATGGCGGTAACAGTATTGTCCAATACCCAAAATAAGCTGCCCCTCAGGGAACCCTCTCTCAGGGTTGCCGTAAGTTCCAGATTGCGCCTGGTAGCGGAGTCCAGAAGCATGTATTCCTCGGTCGAATAGGTCACAATCCGGTTAAGGTGTCCCAACTCCTGCTTCTGAGTCTCCTGTAAAAAGTCCAGGAGAGCACCAGCAGCCTTCACCCCGGCCCCCCGGTCCTTGAGCCCGAATCCATCTATGGACTGGGTCTTCAGATGCCGGCAGAGGCAGCTTTCCGCCTCTTTTATCTGAAAGGCAGATTGTTTATAAACACTGACAGTTCGTTTACCTCCATTACGGAGGGCTTCTCTTAGGGGAGTATCCTCCCATAACTTGGGCTCCAGCAAAATCTCAGCCGGTTTTAATCTAGAAACCTCATTCAGTAATTTTCCCATTCCCCCGGCAGTGGTAACTTCTGTTACCTGAAACTGGCCGGTGGATATATCAGTAACTGCCAGTCCACACATGTTATCCAGCAGGGCCAGGCATACTAAGTAATTATTACTTTTCTCCTCAAGCATATTATGGGCCAGAACTGTACCCGGGGTGATGACCCGGATAACCTCACGCTTAACAATCCCCTTAGCCTGTTTGGGGTCCTCAACCTGTTCGCAAATGGCAACCTTATAACCCTTATCGATAAGCCTGGCTATGTATCCATCAGCGGAATGATACGGTACGCCACACATGGGTACTCTTTCTTCCCCGCCGCCTTCCCTGCCGGTGAGGGTTATCTCCAGTTCTTTGGAAGCCAGGAGAGCATCCTCCATGAACATTTCATAAAAGTCGCCCAGACGGAAAAATAAAATAGCATCAGGGTATTCCCTTTTGATTTGCAGGTACTGCTGCATCATTGGGGTGAGCTTGCTCAACGCCAGTTCCTCCTCATTATGCCGGATAGCCTAATTATACCACAGAAGAAAATCATCTTCGAGGTACAAAAAGAACCCGTTCCGAAGAACGGGTTCTGAGCTGACCGGTTTTTACCTTAGCAGCATCCTGAGCCTGAGCCGCAGCTACTACAGCCAGGACCGCATTCGGATACATCTTCTCCCGAAATAGCCCGGCCAACCACCATGTTCACAGCTTGGAGCAGGTTTTCCAGTTTTTGTTGGGCTTCAAAATATCCCCGGATAAACTCGTTGTTTTCCATTTTTTCTTCTAAGGCATCTCTGGCGGCTTCCTGTTCAGTGGTAAGTTCCTTACCACCGGCCACTGCCTCTTGAAACTCCCGCTGTTTTTCCTGAAACTCGGCAATAATTTCTTGCGCCCCCGGATCCTTGCCCATAGCTATCTCTGCATCCCGTAACGCCAGGAGTTCGGGACATTCGGTAATGGCCTCAGCCAGTTCCTTAGCTTTATTAAGTACTAATGACAATTACTCCACCTCCAAATTTAAGTGCCTTTTTACACCTTAGTATGACCATTATATCAGTTTGCCTTCCAGATGCCAAGTTTTAGCATCGTCAATGCTTACTGTTGCCAGCTTGCCTTTTAAGTCAGGATTTCCGGTGAAAACTACAACTTTATTGCTTCTTGTCCGACCGGTAAGTTTCGATTCGTTAGTCTTGCTTGGTCCCTCTACCAGTACCTCGACCCGCTGTCCAATTTCTTCCCGGTTCTTAGCGAGGGAAATGGAATTTTGCAGGGTGATCAGCTCTTGAATCCTTGCTTTTTTTACCTCATCCGGCACCTGATCGGCCAGATCCGCTGCCGGTGTCCCGGACCGCTTATTGTACACAAAGGTATAGGCCGCATCATATCTGACTCTTTCCAGCAGGTCCATAGTATCTCTGAAGTCCTGGTCAGTCTCACCCGGGAAACCCACAATCAAGTCAGTGGTAATAGCAATCTGCGGCACTGCCTCCCTCAACTTATGAATGAGTTCAAGATAGTGCTCACGGGTATAGTTACGGTTCATGGCTTTTAAAACCCGGTTACTACCCGCCTGTACAGGAAGATGAATATGTTCACAAACCTTCTCCGCCCCGGCCATGGCCTCAATCAGGCGGTCACTTAAGTCCTTGGGATGGGAAGATGTGAAGCGCAGCCTGTAAATATCCCCGATTTTATTTAGCTCCCAAAGCAAATCTGCAAACTCCACCCGGGGTTCGAGATCCTTGCCGTAAGAATTCACATTCTGGCCAAGCAGAGTAATCTCCTTGTAACCCTCCCGGGCAAGTTGAGTAATTTCCGCCTTGATATCCGGAATCAGGCGGCTCCGTTCCCGCCCCCTGACGTAGGGAACGATACAATATGTACAGAAATTATTGCACCCATACATGATGGTAATAAAGGCTTTCAACCCATCTTCACGCCGGGTGGGGAGATTTTCCACAATCTCTCCTTCCCTTTCCCAGACCTCTAAAACAGCCTTTTTACTGGTTTTTACCCTTTGGATCAAATCCGGCAGTTGATGGATGTTATGAGTACCAAATATCAAATCCATGTGCGGTGCTTTCTGGCGAATCTTTTCGGCTACTTCCACCTGCTGGGTCATACAGCCGCAGATTCCCAGAATGACCTCAGGATTCCTGCTTTTGGTGTGGGTAAGTTCCCCAATTCGGCCCCATACTTTGTTTTCAGCAGTTTCCCGCACACAGCAGGTATTCAGAATGATAATATCGGCATCTCTTTCGTTTTCTGTTGGTTGATAACCCAGTTCTTCCAGCATACCGGCCAGGATTTCGGTATCTCTTTCATTCATCTGGCATCCGAACGTCTCAAGATGGTACTTTTGCGGCATTTTCCTTTTCCTCCAAAGCAAATCTTGTATTATTATATCACAGAAGAGGAAAATGAAACAAAAAACAAATGAGTCGGGCTTCTAATTTTTGCGCATCCCGGCGAATATAAATACCACTCCTAAAAAGATAACCGCCATTCGCTGGTACGATATTTTCCCGGATAACCCAACCAGTCCGAGAGTAGTAACAAGTATCATGATAGTTGGCCCAATCATAGCCAGGGCAGCATTGATTTTAAAAGCACTCTCTACCCTGCCAAGCTTTAGCATGAGCAAGGCAGCAGTTAGCTCAATCAGACCTGAGAGCATTCTCAATAAGGCCATACCGGCCACAATCTTATCACTGACCAGGAACACCTTTACCCCACCTTTCGAATCCAGTCAATAAATTCATATGCTTAAGCCGGGGAAAAAGAAGAAAAAGTATCCTGTATAGTGACCTCTTTAAGAGATTACACTAACCAAAGAAGCGTTAAGATGTTCAACGCCGGTTAGGAGGGATACTTAGAGTGACAAAAAAACCTACAAGTCCCCTTATTTTGTTGTCCTTATCTTTAGTTCCTTTTATTATGGTATTAGGAAACTCAATGTTGATTCCGGTGCTTCCCAAAATTCAATCCACCTTACATTTAACACCGTTTCAGGTTAGCCTGCTGATAACCTTGTTTTCAATCCCGGCCGGACTTACCATACCGCTGGCCGGTGTTTTATCTGACAGGGTTGGCAGGAAAAAAATAGTGGTTCCCGGGCTCCTGGTTTACGCGGCCGGTGGTTTAATCTCCGGGCTCCCGCCTTTGCTTAATATTGCCAGCTACCCTATTCTGCTTGCGGGAAGAGTTGTTCAGGGTATTGGTGCGGCAGGGACTGCCCCTATCGCTATGGCCTTGGCTGGTGATATTTTCGCTAAGCAAGAGCGAAGCAAGGTTTTGGGGCTGATGGAAGCAACAAATGGCCTTGGCAAGGTAGTAAGCCCTATCCTGGGCGCTTTGGTAGGATTACTTGCCTGGTATGCTCCCTTTTTGCTTTTTCCGCTGTTGTGTGTACCGTCTGCTCTGGCAGTATGGTTGCTGATTAAAGAACCGCAGGATAGACAAAACACCCAGAGTTTAAATGCCTACTTTAGTTCGCTCAAGAGTATTTTCCAAAAAAAGAGCAGCCTGCTCCTCCCGGCATTTCTTGCAGGCTCAATTGTACTGTTTAGTCTTTTCGGTTTACTATTCTACCTTTCTGAATTCTTGGAAAAGACTTTTAAGATAGACGGTGTAATCAAAGGCTTATATCTGGCAATTCCTGTTCTGGCCATGGCTGCAATTTCCTATGGGACCGGACTTTTTATCAAGAAAAAAACTAATTTAGTCAAAACTGTAGTTGTGGGCGGGCTTATTTTAACCGGGTTAGGCCTAATAGCTATTGCTTTTTTCACCAACCTTTATTACTATCTCGCCGCAACCGCTATTGTAGGAATCGGTACAGGCCTGGTTCTCCCCTGCCTGAACATCCTGGTAACAGGTGCAGTAGCTTCCGATGAAAGAGGTTTAGTGACCGCCCTTTATGGCAGTGTGCGTTTTATAGGGGTAGCCTTGGGACCGCCGGTGTTTAGTGTATTAATTAAGGGTTCCAAGCTGGTTTCTTTCGGGATTGTTTCAGCGCTTGCGGGCTTGGCGGCAATACTGTTTTTTACTTTGGCCCATCCTGCTCAAGGAAAGAAAACCACTAAAACCCCTGACCATGGGGTTAAGGCCGGGAAACCTAAACTAAATGCTGTGCCGGCTCTTCGAAAACCGTTAAAATAGGTATTGTACCCATGTCTTTTGCGTAACTCCCAGTACCTAGGCTGAATAAGCTAAATAGAAATAAAAAGCTTTATCGAAAGGAGTCCTAGGTCAATGGAAAAAAAGCATACATGGGGGAGTTTTTTGGAATTTCCGCTGCCAGGCCGTCTAAGCAAACCCAGGGGTACGGGACTTACCATGGTTATGGATAAAGGGCTGGGGTTGGAAGCCTCCCGGGACTTATTGGAAACTGCCGGTAATTATGTGGATTACCTGAAGCTTGGTTTCGGTACCTCTGCATTTTATTCCGAAGAATTGCTGCGCAAAAAAATTGCCCTGGCTCGATCCTACTCAGTAAATATATATCCCGGTGGTACTTTTCTGGAGGTTGCGATTCTACAGAAAAAGGTCAATCAGTTTTTGTCCAGGGCAAACCAGCTTGGTTTCAGAACCCTGGAAGTTTCTGATGGGACCATAGAGCTTCCGCCGAAATCCAGGCGGGAGATTATCAAACAGGCCAGAATGAGCGGGTTTGAGGTTATCACCGAGGTTGGCAAAAAAGACCCCAGAGACAGGGTAAGCTCTGAAAGTATTATTTGGCTAATCCAAGAGGATTTAGAGAGTGGCGCCAACAAGGTTATTATTGAAGCCAGAGAAAGCGGTACCGGCATTGGTTGTTTCGATGCTAAAGGACAACTGATTCAGGAAGAATTTGAAACAATATTGCGGAAATGTATACTCCCGGATAAAATTCTTTGGGAAGCACCCTTAAAGAATCAACAAACAGAATTAATTCTGCGTCTGGGGCCGAATGTTAATCTGGGTAATGTCGCCACAACGGAAGTCCTGGCCTTGGAAGCTCTTAGGGTCGGCCTGCGCGGGGACACCCTCCGTGCTGCTTTGGAACAGGTAAGGGAAATGCAACTCACAATCTGAACTGTCTAATCCCAATCTGAATTTGCTAATCTCCCTCCGGGAAAAACAGACTGCCATCTTCCTAACTGGTCTTTGTCCTTATCACCCGGCATATATTAAGTTGTGCCTATCAACAGAGTCAGGGTGATGACCTGGCCAGGAGGTGGAATTTGCTTTGAACGGTGAGACCGTCCTGGTAAGTTTAATTTTAATTGGCCTCATTGGCAAATCAAGTATACTGGCAACAGCAGCCTGCATCCTGCTCATAATGAAATTGTTAAACCTTCAGGCTTTTTTCCCCCTGGTAGAACGTCGCGGCCTGGAGATCGGCCTGCTTTTCCTGATGCTTGCTGTCCTTGTTCCCTTTGCTAAAGGTAAAATTTCGGGAAATGACATATTGTCCAGTTTTACCACTCTGCCCGGTTTGTTTGCCCTTCTGGGCGGCGCTTTAGCTACCTTTATGAATAAACAGGGATTGACCATGTTAAAACTGGATCCCGAGTTGATGGTTGGTCTGGTAATTGGTTCAATTATCGGTATTATCGGTTTCGGCGGGATTCCGGTAGGACCCCTGATGGCCGCAGGGTTAACCGCATTCTTTCTTAGTGTAGTCTCCCTGCTGCGTTAACCGGGATAATGTTTTATTCAAAGGCTGGCTAAACTAAAAAGGCTAAGACTGACTTTTGATGTCTGTCTTAGCCTTTTTTATGATCTACAGTCCTGTCAGAGACTTATTAGAAGTACCAGGAGGCCCTATTAAGAGGCCAGTTCCTTAGCATGAACCTTTTTCATGAATTCATTGACATCAGAAGGAACTTGCCCATCCAGCAGGGAGACAATATAAACTGCCAGGAACCCGAGGGGAACAGTAAAGACTCCGGGAATCTTGAACTGAAGGGCCTTGGGCATAATTTCGGGGAAGAAAATCAACAACAGCGATGATAATAGACCAGCCAGCAGACCTGCTATTGCACCCTTCTCAGTCATACCTCTCCACCAGATACCCAGGATGAATATCGGGGCAAAGGTACTGGCTGCTACGTTAAAGGCCAAGCCCACCAGGTGGCCGATGGAAGCCTTTTCTACCAGCAGGCCCAGGATGCCGTAAATCACACCGCAAATCAGCACTGAAACCTTACCGGCCCATACCCTCTGGGTGTCGCTACTGTTGGGATTAATGAAATGGGTATACAAATCGTGGCCAAGGGCGCCGGAACTGGCAATAAACAGACCGGAAAGGTTGGAGAAGATAGCGGCGAAAGCTCCGGCAATTACAAACCCTAACAGCCATTTACCGCCGAGGGCTTCAGCCAGTGCAGGAACAATCATGTTTATTCCGCCGGTGGCCATTGCCTTCATAGTTTCCGGGCTCAGGGTCCCGTTTTGGGCTCCGTCAAGGAAGACATACCGTCCGACAGTACCCAGGTACAGGGCCAGGATAAAAAAGGTACTGGCAACTCCAATGGCAAAGAGGGCAGAATAGCGGGCATCTTTTGCAGACGGGTTAGTATAGAAACGGAGCAAAATGTGGGGCAAACCGATAGTTCCGAAGGCTAAACCGATAACCATGGACAGGGTTCCGCTGAGGTTTTTGAACATAGCTCCGGTGTACTCGTATTTGGCTCCTTCGAAGACAATATCCTTGGCATCTTTAGCAAATTGGGCGGTGTTGGGAATCGGTCCGGCCCACTGGGTAATCAGTTCCAGGACCTTACCATAGTTCATTCCGAAGTAAATAGCCATGAGGACCATCACAATAAAGGCCAAAAAGCGAATCCAGATTTCCAGGGCCTGGTTGATAGTGGTACCTTTCATACCCCCGACCCCTACGTAGAATACCATTACCACTGCGGTAAAGATTATCCCGAACTGGTAGCTGGTGCCGAAGAACATTTTCAGGATTGAGGCTGCTCCCAGAAGCTGAGGTGCGGCATAGAAACCTGAGATGGACAACACTACAACGACTGCTACCAACCGTGCCCGGGGGCTGTGGAAGCGCTGTCCCAGGAAGTCCGGTACGGTGAACGCCCCGAACCGGCGAAGAGGGCCGGCTACAAAGAGTGACAACAGGGTTAAGCCAATGGAAAAACAAAAAGTATAAAAGAGTCCGTCATAACCCAGGCCAAAGGTTAGGCCTGCCAGCCCCAGGAAGGTTGCCGCACTGAGATAGTCGCCGGCAATGGCGGAGCCGTTCATCAGCCAGCCAAAGCTCCGGCCGCCAACCCAGTAATCCACTGTGGATGTGGCATATTTTCTGGTAGCCTGGGTTATCCAGACAATGGTTCCCAGGAGTACAATAGTAAACAGATATTTTGGTTCAAAAAAAGCCGCCATTAATGAGAGACCCCCTTTCTTTGACCTGCACTGGGATGCTCAATATCAGAACCAAACTTTTTCTGATATATGGACACATGCAGCCAGGCAATTACGAATGCCAGAACCATGGCCATAATAGATGTTAAAAACCAGGTCAGGGACATTCCACCCCAAATTCTGGTTTTCATCAGGGCGGGCGCTGTCCAATTTAGAATAGGAACACCTAAAATAAAGATAAAATAGGCCACGCTTAACCAAAAGGAAATCCCAAATTCAGTCTTCATGATTTCACTAATCTCTGACTCGAGTGGGGCAAGGTCCTTGTAGCTTACCTTAGCTGCTCCGGCATTGTCAGTTCCGTTTGCCATTTTCTTACCTCCTTTTCTAAGTTTCACCTCAGTCCTTTCGAGATCCGCTCAGTAGCTTGTTTGTTAATCCCTCCTTTCTGTTCAGATTTGTAACAACTAAGACTAGCGCCAATATTAGTGTAAAAGATTAGCGACAGTACCACAACATATATTGGCTAAATGTCGAATTTAGCCCAGTGCAGGTAAAAAACGAAGGGGAACTGTAAACCTGGATTGACATATAGTATCTAAAAATGGCGAACAGTCACTCCTACCGTTAGCCCCTAAAAAGCTACCGTTTAACTCAGAATTTGCGGTTATACCGGAACCACGCCATGCTTCCTGTCACTAAACTTTACATCTTTAGCGGCATACTCCTCATACCTGCCAATTAGTTCCTTGCGCAGGGCATTTGCAGACACTATGCCGTCAATAACCAGTTCAGATGCCAGCCTGTAAATATCAATATCTTCCCGGTATTCCTGGCGTTTTTGCTCCACGAAGGCGGTTCTTTCCTCACCTGCCAACTCAGCTATCTTATTACTGTAAACGGCGTTAACAGCAGCCTCAGGACCCATTACAGCTATCTGGGCACTGGGCAAAGCCAGGCAGCAATCCGGTTCGAAGGCAGGCCCACACATGGCATAGAGCCCGGCTCCGTACGCTTTGCGCACCACTACGGAAATCTTGGGTACGGTAGCCTGGGAGATGGAGAAAATCATCTTGGCCCCATGACGAATTATCCCTGCCCGTTCTACTTTCGTTCCTATCATAAAACCCGGAACGTCCATCAGGAAGAGGATGGGAATATTAAAGGCATCACATAAACTGACAAATTTCGCTACTTTATCTGCCGAATCTACAAAAAGTACGCCGCCTTTGATTTTGGGCTGATTGGCAATAATCCCGATGGCCCTCCCGTTCAGGCGGGCTAAGCCGGTGATTACCTCCTGGGCAAACAGGCGTTTAATTTCAAAAAAACTGCCCTCATCCACCAAGCCGTCAATAAATTCATGCATGTTAAAGGGAGTATTCTGGTTTTCCGGAATAATCTCTTCCAGTTTGCGGCCGGCCTTGGGTTCTTTACCCTCTACCAGAGGGACCTTCTCCTGGAAATTCCGGGGGAAATAACCAAGGTAACTCTTAGCCAGGGAAATTGCTTCTTCTTCGGTGGCAGCCAGCACATCCCCGCATCCACTGATACTGCAGTGCATTCTGGCGCCCCCCATTTCCTCCAGGGTAACTTTTTCACCGATAACCATTTCTGCCATGCGCGGAGAACCCAGATACATACTGGCATTGCCGTCAACCATGATGACTATGTCGCAGAAGGCCGGAATATAAGCGCCCCCGGCGGCAGAAGGGCCAAAGAGGAGACAAATCTGCGGAATAACCCCGGACAGCTTAACCTGATTATAAAAGATTCTACCTGCTCCCCTGCGTCCCGGGAACATCTCTACCTGGTCTGTAATCCTTGCTCCCGCTGAATCCACAAGATACAAAAGGGGAACTTTCAGCTTCTCGGCAGTCTCCTGAATCCGGACGATCTTTTCAACTGTCCGCATACCCCATGAACCGGCCTTGATAGTAGAATCATTCGCCATAACACAAACTGTCCGGCCTGCAATTTTGCCAACCCCTGTAACCACTCCGTCAGCCGGTAAATCCTTTTTCAGGCAGTTGGCAAAATGTCCGTCTTCCCGGAAGGAATCCGGGTCCAGGAGCAGGTCTAATCTTTCCCTGGCGAATAGTTTGCCTTGTTTCCGGGCACTTTCATGATATTTTTCGGCCCCGCCTTTCATAATCCGGGCAACCCTTTGCTGCAATTGACTCTCCAAGGAAAGTTCTGCAAATTCTTTTAGGATCATACCTCTCACCTCTCCTGTTTTTTTATCATTGCTCGGCAGAAGACCCCTGCTTCTAAAGTGGGGGATGAATGCCACTTCCCGCCTGCACAAAAATTCTCTCAACCAAAACAAAACACTTGTTCTCTATGCCAATAAATGGTATAATGGTGGTGGTACAATAAATGCAAAGGTGGTGAAATAGATTGTACCGCGTGATCAAGACATCTTTTCGAACGTCTAAAACGGACCTTGACCGGTTGTTCGCCTGTAATCGTGAATCCGCCAGGGTATGGAACGATTGCCTGAGTCACGCCAAAGAGCATCACAAACGAACAGGTAAATGGATTGGCAAAAGGGACTTACAGGCTTTAACTAAAGGCCGGTATCACCTGCATAGCCAGAGTATCCAATCAATACAAGAACGCTATCTGGAAGCAAGGAAAAATGCCTGGAAGGCGAAGCAGGCGGGGTATGCGCATATCCGTTACCCGTATAAGACGAAACGCCATTACCCTACGCGATGGAAGAAAGACGGCTTTTTCATCCACCCTAATGGAAAAATTGAACTCTCCATGGGGATACACCAGGGAAAACGGGAAAAGCCGGTCATTGTGCATGCCTCTCATTTTCCGCAGGGGAAAGTTAAAGAGATTGAGCTTATCTGGGACGGTCAACTGATGCTGGCAATCAGCTATGAAGATGGGATAAGCCCCAAGGTAAATTCTTTTACAGGCATAGCTGCCATCGACATGGGCGAGATCCACGGCATTGCTGCAGTTGCAGACACCGGACAAGCCCTGATCGTCACATCGAGGAAGTTGCGGAGCATTAAACGCCTGCGGAACAAGAAACATGCCA
>JAJZTU010000233.1 GCA_021848765.1 Bacillota bacterium | reverse complement strand
TGATGAAATCTTTAAAGTAAAAAATGAAGAAGCATTTGAAACTACACGCAAGTTGGCCAAGAGTGAAGGGTTACTGGTGGGAATTTCTTCCGGTGCTGCTGCATTTGCTGCAACTCAAATCGCCAAACGGCCTGAAAACAAAGGCAAGACCATCGTTGTCGTACTACCTGATACCGGCGAACGTTATCTGTCTATACCTCTCTTCCAAGAAGCCTAAGTAAATAATTCTTTGTTACTAAAGTTAGGTGGACTATTCCTCCTAACTTTCTTCATGTTAAAGGGGCTGTTTCTAAATTTAGGTTGCCTATTTCACAATTTCTTCCGTATTTTGGACGGTGGCAAAGAAACTCATTATTGCCAGGGTGGTTTGGTGTACCTGATGGTGGGGAATGCACTGCTCTCCTAAGCCCAGGTCCAAGGTAGCAGTGGCATCAGCGGCAAAAATAACCTGATAGTCCATGCCGGCGGCTTCCCGGGTCGTAGTATCACAGCACATGTGGGTCATATAGCCACAGATAACCAGCCTGTCTACGGACTGCGCCTGGAGAATTTCCGCCAACCTGGTTCCGGTAAAGGAGCCGGGTTTATGTTTGAATATTATTGGTTCATTGACGGCCGGTACAATTTCGTCGTGAAGCTCTGCTCCTACTGTTCCCTTGACGAAAAAGGGATGATTGGGACGGGTTGTCTGGTGAAGGATATGAATTACCGGAAACTGCCGGGCCCTGGCCCAGGTGAGTAGGGTCTGAATGTTTTCCAGGGCTTTGGGGCCATCCGGTAGCACCAGTTTGCCGTGGGGTGCAAAATACTCCTTTTGGACATCAATGACCAGTAATGCAGTGTTGGACATAGCTTATACCTCCCTGAATTTGTTGTACTTAAATGATATAAGCTTTATAATGAAAATTGAAGAGAAGAAGAAAGTTCTTCAGGGAGTTTGACTTAGGATATTAAGGATATTATAGCCTTGTGGCTTCATTATTTTAAGTGAGGTAAGTTGAGATGGATGATATTGATCTGAAGATACTGCGTATCCTCCAGGAAAATTCCCGCATTACCATGCGGGAATTGGCCAACCAGGTGCACATGTCCGGCCCGGCGGTGACTGAACGGATTAAGAAATTGGAGGAGGAGGGGGTTATCACCGGGTACACCGTGAGCCTGGACCCTGGCAAATTCGATAAGCAGACCATGGCTTTTATTACTGTATGGATGAGCTCGCCCAGGCACGGGGAATTTCTAGACTTCTGCCGGGCAACGGAAGATATCGTGGAATGTCACCGGGTAGCAGGGGAGGGGTGTTACCTCCTGCGGGTGCTCACCCGGGACAATTCTGCCCTGGAAGGGTTAATTGACCAGGTGCTTAACTTCGGCAACTACCGGGTTTCCATTGTAATGTCTTCGCCGGTGGACAGAGTGGTAATTAAGATGTGAAAAACAATCGTTGCCCGCAAAACTCTGCCGGGGCTAGGTTTGGGAGTGCTCAACGTATTCCATTATTGAACCATCCGGGTGTTTAACTGTCATATTTTTACCGGTCGGAACTTGCCTTGGTCCTCTTAGCACCTTGGCCCCGCTTGCTTCCAGGTGCGCCTTGAATTCCTCAACCGAATCCACAAGCAAAGTAGCCAGAGTGTCCTGAAAAGGCTTGAGTGCCTCTTCGGAACCGGCAATCAGTAAAAAATTTCCCGCCTCAGCCAACTCCAAGTTTAATTCCGGATAGCTGAAACGCAGTTTTAATTTTACGTTTAACAGGTTCTCGTAAAAAAGCAAGGCAGAGTCTAGATCGCTGACATACAGACGGGTAAGTGTTTTGATTACTTTCATAACATAAGCCTCCTTAATCACGACAAAGATTGTCGTGTTTTTGTGGTACACTGGTAACAAGAGTAGGAAAAGCTTGGTGGCCACCGGTTTGCCATACTCTGAAGCAAGATATGCTTACTTCAAACCATCCACTTTAATCACTCAGGAGGGATGTTTATGGAAACCAAAACTTCCGGGCCGCGAAAAAAACCAACTGAACCGGAAATTACAACCATGGCCTCACAAAAGATGGCAGTCGTTTATACCAAAGGTGATCCAAATGCCGAGATGACTAAAGCAATGCCGGCCCTTTTCGGCTCAGTTTACAAACTGAAGTTTGAGCTTAAGAAACAGGGAGTTGAGTTCAAAGTGGGCAAGTTACGGGCTCGCTGGCCGGATGCCCATCTGGTACCCAAGGACCAGTGGACCGGTATCTGGGCCTTGCCGGTACCGAACGATGTCACAGAACTTCCGCAAAAAGTTCAGGACGTCGAGGTTAAGTTGGAGACCTGGCATTATGGTATAGTGGCTCAAGTCCTGCATATCGGTCCCTATAGTGAGGAAGGCCCAACAGTCCAGCGGCTCCATGACTTCATAAATGAAAACGGGTATCAACTTGCCGGACAGCACGAAGAAGAATACCTGACAACGCCTACAGCAAAGGTTCAAAAAACCATCATCCGGTACGAAATCAGCCCCAGGTAAAGAAATAATTGCTGCCTGTCCTCAAGGAAAAGAATTAATTCATACCCGGCACCAAGCACGGAGGAACGAACATGTACAACCCTTCAACCCGGCTGCTCACTATCCTGGAAATTCTCCAGGCCAGGGGGCAGGTTACTGCCGCTCAACTGGCAGAAGTTCTGGAAGTGTCCCAGCGGACGGTGCAACGCTATATTTGTATGCTCCAAGATATGCATATCCCCATTGAGACCACCAGAGGGGCAGGTGGCGGTTATTCCCTGGGGCGCGGTTTTCGCATGCCGCCCCTCATGCTGACCAATGAAGAAGCTGGAGCGGTACTGTTGGGACTGCAGCAGGTACAACGTCTGACCGCTTTGGGGTTTGGGGTTCCGGCAGAAACGGCCAGGGCCAAGATAGAACGGGTTTTGCCAGGGGATACCCTGGCAGCTACCCGGGCCGGCTTCAATCACCTGTATTACCGGTCAGGGGAACGCTTTGATTACGGCCGGTGGTCGGATATCATTGCCACCCTAAGGGAGGCGGCTCCCCGGCAGCGAAGTGTGGTTATTAAGTATGATAAATCGGGCCGGGAAACTGCCAGGCAAGTGGACCCTTATGCGGTAATAGGGGATTGGGGCTTTTGGTATCTGGTTGGCTATTGCCACTTGAGAGGGGAAGTCAGAACCTTCCGGGTTGACCGGATTAAAGAAGTTTCCTATACAGAGCAGCATTATCAAATGCCGCAGGACTTTAACCTGCATGAATATTGGGAGAAACCCTGGGGGGAACTGATTGAGGAGGCACCGGTGACCCTGCTGGCAGGGCCGGATGTTTCCAAGGAACTGGAAAGCCAAATCAAGTCCTTGATTCTCGGAAAAAAATCCAGGCTGGACGGTTCCCGGGAAATACTTGTCCAAGGTACGGTACAAACCTTTCTCCTGCATTTGCTCATAGAGTTTAGCCCCGGCGTCACCGTGTTGGGGCCGCCGGAGGTTTGCGGGCAGGTGGAAGCCAAATTAAGGGCACTATTGGAAGCAGCGGTGAGCCGGTAATATCTCCCCGGTAATGTCTCCCCGGTAATAATCAACACTTTTATCTGTTTCACACCGGTTTTTCCACTACTTCCACAATCTCCGATCTTTCGTAGATGTCTGTGAAATGCCCGAGATGATTTAGGATATCAGCCATTTCGGAGGTTTCGACAATGTGCAGGGCTTTGCCGTCTTTGCCGGCATGAGGGAATATGGTCCAACCGGCAGGGGAACCGCCCAGTTTGGCCAGCCTTTGAAAGAACTCCTTTTCATGACCTTTTTTAGGGCCTCCGACAAAATAGTACTTTTTCATACTTACCACCATCCTTAGTTAAATTAAAATTAGTTGAGGTTTCAACCAATTTTCTTAATTAATACCTACCCATGTTGATAGGGTAGGTAAATTTTATTCCACCAGTTTTGTGAGAATTTTAGTTAAGGTCTGGCGTTCTTCCGCAGACAACCTGCTTATTCTCTCGATTAATGCTGCTTCATGTTCGGGTAAAGTATCTTCAAGGGCTGTCCGGCCCCGGGAAGTTAGGCCAATCAGGTTGATTCGGCGGTCTTCCGGATGGGTGGAACGCCAGACTAAATTTTGTTTTTCCAGGCGCTCAACCACCCCGGTGATGTTACTGACATCACACCATAACTCTTCACTAAGCTTGTTCATAGGCTTGCCTGCCATTTCGGAAAGCCGGGTCAGCACCCCTACCTGAGCTCCGGTCAGGCCGTGTTTTCTAAAGATGCTGTCCGCCTGTTTTTTTATTATGGAGAAGAGATTGAAGATAAGATGTTGGATTTGGATGCTTTCGTTTCGCACTTCTTTCATGATAGTTGACACCTCAATAATTGATATTTAAAACATATCAGAAAAGACTGGTTCTTGTCAAGTAGTTGTGAAAAGATTGCATTGAATTAGGAAAGATTGACATTTTGAATAGTGACTACTATAATAACTACTAAGGTGGATATTTTGCCGGTTTCTAAGCAAACACTGGAGGAAAAAATGGATAACCTAATTGAAGACCTAAAAAAGTTTGGCTTCACCGAATACGAAGCCAAGGCCTATATGTCTTTACTTAAAGAATTCCCGGTGAACGGTTATGTACTCAGCAAGAATTCAGCGATACCCCGCTCCAGGATTTACGAAGTGGTTCAAAGTTTATTGGAAAAAGGAGCCATTCTGCGAACCGGCCGGGATGAAACTCCCTCGTACCATCCACTGCCCCCGGAAGTGCTGGTCAACCGGTTAAAAAGACAGTACATAGAATCTTTAGGCAGGTTAGGGACAAACCTGTCCGGTTTACAGAACCAGGGAGGTCCGGACCAGGCCATTAAGGTGCTCAAAGGTCATAAGGCTATTATGGACCTGTCCCTGGACTTAATTGACGGGGCAAAGAGTAAGGCCGCTTTATCTATCTGGGCTGAGGAGTTGGCAATAATTAAACCGGCCCTGGAAAAGGCAGCCCAACGGGGGGTGCAGTTAAAAGGTATTACCTTTGGGGAAGCGGGGGAACTGCCCGGTGACTTTATAGCCCACCGGCGGGCCGCGCGGGTACTGGCGGAAAGCGCCTACCGGCGGCCTTTGGTAATAGTAGTGGACGGTTATCAGGTTCTTTATGGGGTAGCCTCACAGGGTAATGACAGTCAGGCTACCTGGACCGGGGATCAGGGATTTGTAAATATGGCAGAGGATTATATTCTCCACGATATTTGCTTAAATAAAGTTATGATCCGGTTCGGCGGTGAACTGCGGCGGGAATTGGAAGAAGAATTGGACCGGGTTAGGGCTGAGTTTCTGGGCCTGGATGAGCAGGAGGTTCGCAGGTTGGGGGGAGGCTGGGCAGATGACCGTTAAGGAAGAGGTTTTGAGACTTGAAGAAGGTGAGGTAAAGGGGCAAAGTTGGGATGGACGGGACTTTGTTCTGGGGTTTAAAGAAGCCTTGCCCCTGGCTATGGGGATCTTTTCCTACGGTTTGGTCTATGGGGTTCTGGCCACCCAGGCCGGATTGACCCTGG
>JAJZTU010000232.1 GCA_021848765.1 Bacillota bacterium | reverse complement strand
CGAAAAGCTTGCGTCCGGAATGGCTGAAAAATGGGATATCTCTCCCGATGGCCTCAAGTACACCTTCTATTTAAAAGATGCCAAATGGACTAACGGCGATCCTGTCACTGCTCAGGACTTCGAGTATACCTGGAAACGGGTGCTGGATCCTAAAATTGCTTCCGAATATGCCTACCAGTTATATTACATTAAGAACGCTGAAGCTTACAATACCGGTAAAATTAAGGATGCCGCCCAGGTAGGGGTTAAAGCTGTTGATGCCAAAACCCTGGTGGTGGAATTACACTCTCCGGCTCCTCAGTTCCTTGGCTTAACCGCTTTCCATACTCTTTATCCGGTAAATAAAAAAGCTGTGGAAGCCAACCCCGAAAAGTGGTTCCAGGATCCCAAGACTCTGATTTCCAACGGACCTTTTAAACTGGTTAACTGGAATAACCGGCAAAGCATTGAGTTGGAAAAAAACCCTGCTTACTGGGATGCCGGTTCAGTTAAGTTGCAAAAGCTGGTATTTACCCCGATTGATGCCGAAGATACCGTTCTGACTATGTTTGAAACCGGTCAAATCGACATGGCTATGAACCCGCCCCGGCAAGAACTTGAAAGGCTGCAAAAAGAGGGCAACTTACAAATAGCGCCCAATTTGGCCACTTATTTCTATCGCTTTAATGTCACCAAAAAACCCTTCAATGATGTACGGGTACGCAAAGCCTTAGCTATGGCTATTGACCGTGAGGCTATTCTTAAGAACGTCACCAAAGCCGGCGAGAAACCTGCAACTGCCTTTGTTCCCTTCGGGATTCCTGATGCTGATCCGGGTAAAGATTACCGGGAAGTTGGCGGCACCCTGTTTACCCAGTTTGACTTGGCCCAGGCCAAGCAACTGTTGGCTGAAGCCGGTTACCCTGACGGTAAAGGTTTCCCGGCAGTGGCCATCCTGTATAACAATGATCAAAAGCACGCTAAAGTTGCCCAGGCCATTCAGGAAATGTGGAAGCAGAACCTGGGGATTAATGTGAAGTTAACCAACCAGGAATGGCAGGTTTACCTGGACAGTGAGGATAAACTGGCCTACGATATTGCCAGAGCCGGTTGGAATGCAGACTATGTAGATCCCATGACCTTCATGGATATGTTTGTGACCAAGGGTGGCAATAACGACACCGGCTGGAGCAATCCTCAGTATGATCAGGCCATTAAGACAGCCAACACCACCGGTGAGGCCAAAGTCCGGATGGAGGCCATGCACAAGGCGGAAAAAATCCTCATGGACGAAATGCCCATTATGCCTATCTACTTCTATACTCAACCCTATCTGGTCAATCCAAAGGTTAAAGACGCTGTGCTTCCTTCCTTTGGCTCATACGGTGAATTCAAATGGGCCTGGGTAGCCGAATAGAGTAATGACCTTAGACTAAGTGCTGAATAGGGCAGAGAGGTATATGTGGTAATGCACATATACCTCTTACGGTTTCAGGACAGTTTCAGGGAAATAATGGACAAAAAGGAAGGTGAAAGCATTGTCCGGATATTTACTGCGGCGGCTCATATCTGCGGTCATGGCAGTGTTTTTTGTGGTGACTATAACCTTTTTCTTAATGCACGCCATCCCCGGAGGACCTTTTGCCAGTGAAAAAGAGATTCCCCCTGAGGTGCAAAAAAACATAGAAGCCCGGTATCACCTGAATGACCCCCTTTGGAAGCAATATGTGGATTATTTGCATAACCTTATCCGTTGGGATTTGGGGCCTTCTTTTAAATACGAGGCTACAACGGTTAACGAGATCATTAACAGGAGTTTTCCGGTGTCTGCTACCCTGGGAGCGGTGGCTGTTTCCTTTGCGTTAATCGTGGGCATGCTTTCCGGTATTATCGCAGCCTTAAATCATAACAAATGGCAGGATTACCTGGCGATGATTATGGCCACTATCGGTTTTGCCGTTCCCAGTTTTATCATGGCCGGAGTATTAATGTATATTTTCGCCTACAAATTACGTTGGTTTCCTGCAGCGTTGTGGGGGAGCCCTTCCCAGGCAGTTTTACCGGCCCTGGCCTTGGCCGGAATGCCGACAGCAGTGATTGCCCGCTTTATGCGGTCGAACCTGTTGGAGGTTATGCAGCAGGATTATATCCGGACTGCCCGGGCCAAAGGTTTGTCCCGGCAGGTGATCGTCTACCGGCATGCCCTGCGGAATGCCTGCCTGCCTATCATCACTTACCTGGGTCCGCTGGTAGCCGGCATTTTCACCGGAAGTTTCGTGGTGGAAAGTATTTTCGCTATTCCGGGTTTGGGCCAGTACTTTGTTTCCAGTATTTCCAACCGGGATTATACGGTGATTCTGGGAGTAACGGTCTTTTACAGTATCTTTCTGGTAGCTATGAATCTCCTCGTGGATTTGGCTTATGTTTGGGTCGATCCCCGGATTAAGCTGAATGAAGGGAGGAAGGCGTAAATGAATTTAACTCCGGAAATGTTTGAACCTGTCCAAAGTGGAGCAGGTTCTGCCGAGATCATTACCAGACCGGGTACCACTTATTGGCAGGATGCCTGGCGGAGGTTAAAGCAAAACCGTCTGGCCATGGCCGGCTTGATTACTATTGGAATTATGCTTGTAATGGCCTTGACCGGCCCGTATTTGTCCGGGTATACCTACTCCCAACAGGATCTAACCATGGTTAATCAACCCCCCGGAGCCAAGTACTGGTTGGGCGCCGACGCTCTGGGCCGGGATTTGTTTACTCGTTTATGGTATGGAGCAAGAATTTCCTTGCTGGTTGGGGTGGTTACCAGTTTAATTACCCTGGTGGTGGGAGTGTTTTATGGCGGTATCTCCGGTTTTGCCGGGGGTAAAGTTGATGAGATCATGATGCGCATTGTGGAAATCCTCTGGGCCATTCCTTTTCTGCTTTATGTTATTTTATTGATGGTGGTCCTGGGTCCGGGGCTAAAAACCATCTTTATCGCTTTGGGGGCCGTTTACTGGATGGGGATGGCCCGGATAGTCCGGGGGGAAATCCTCAGCTTAAAAGAACGGGAATACGTGCTCGCGGCCCGGGTTCTGGGGGCCGGTTCCTGGCGGATTCTTTGGCGTCACTTGATTCCCAATGCGATGGGTCCCATTATTATTCAGATGACTTTGGCTATTCCTGAGGCTATTTTCACCGAAGCCTTCTTAAGCTTTCTGGGATTGGGGGTTTCTGCCCCTATGGCCAGTTTGGGAGTTTTGGCCAGTACGGGCATGGAGGGAATCCGTTCTTATCCCTGGCAGATATTTTTCCCGGCAACCTTGATTACAATAACTATGCTGGCATTTAACTTCCTGGGTGACGGGCTTAGAGATGCTCTGGATCCCCGGATGCGGAAATAGAGGAGATGATGGAAATGCGGCCAATACTGGAAATCAAGAATTTACAAGTAGCCTTCGATACCTATGCGGGTGAGGTTAAAGCAGTCCGGGGAGTCAGCTATACCGTGAATCCAGGTGAAGCTGTCGCAGTAGTCGGTGAATCCGGATGTGGCAAAAGCGTAACCGCCCAAACCGTCATGGGTTTGATTCCTTCACCTCCCGGCAGGGTGGTTGCCGGTCAAATTCTCTTTGACGGACAGGATTTGTTAAACTTTACTGAACGCCAAATGCAAGGGGTACGGGGAAACCAAATTGGCATGATCTTCCAGGATCCTATGACTTCCTTAAATCCTACCATGACCGTTGGCAGGCAAATTGCTGAAGGATTGCGCAAGCACCAAAGTCTGCCGGCAGATCAGGCTTTAGAGCAAGCCAAAGAAATGTTGAAAATGGTAGGTATTCCCCATCCGGACCGGAGATTAAACCAGTATCCCCATGAGTTCAGCGGGGGTATGCGCCAGCGGGCCATGATTGCCACGGCATTGGCGTGCCGGCCCAAGCTGTTGATTGCTGATGAACCTACTACTGCCCTGGATGTGACCATCCAGGACCAAATTATCGATCTCATGCGCAACCTGCAACGGCAATTGGGCATGGCCATTGTCCTGATCACCCATGACTTGGGAGTGGTGGCCGGGCTTTGTTCCCGGGTGGTGGTTATGTATGCCGGGCAAATCATGGAAGCCGGGCCCGTCCGGGAAATCTACTATCGTACTCAGCACCCCTATACCAGGGGCCTTTTGGCTTCCGTACCTAAAACCGGTAAAGAGCGGAAACCGTTGGTCTCCATTCCCGGAACCCCGCCTGATCTGTTTAGCCCGCCTCCGGGATGCCCTTTCGCTCCCCGGTGTTCCCATGCCATGAAGGTTTGCGGCCAATTAGTTCCCCAAGAGCAAGAGGTTTCTCCCGGTCACCGGGTAGCTTGCTGGTTGACCCATCCTCTGGCTCAATACAGGAAGCAGGAGGTGGCCGGTTAATGATGCAGGGGGAGATTTTATTGGAAATCAAAGGGCTCAAAAAATACTTTAATCTTGGCCACGGCCGTGTCTTAAAAGCAGTAGATAACATCAACCTGAAGATAAAAAAAGGAGAGACCCTGGGATTGGTAGGAGAAAGTGGATGTGGGAAGTCAACTGCCGGTAGAACCATAGTCCGCCTCTATGAGCCAACTGAGGGTTCCCTGATTTTTGAGGGTGAGGATATCACCGGCCTTTCCGGCAGCAGGTTAAAGCCTTTTCGACGTAAGCTCCAGATGATTTTCCAGGATCCCTATGCCTCTTTAAATCCCCGCATGACCGTTGGGGATATTATCGGTGAGGCGTTGGACATTCACAAGTTGGCCCGGGGAGCCGGACGCCAGGAAAGGATTGTGGAGTTACTCCGCCTGGTAGGTCTGAATCCTGAACATGCTAATCGTTTTCCCCATGAGTTCAGTGGCGGTCAACGCCAGCGGGTGGGAATTGCCAGGGCCTTAGCTGTCGAGCCTCAATTAATCGTTTGCGACGAACCCATTTCTGCTCTGGATGTCTCGATCCAGGCCCAGGTGGTTAACCTGCTGAAGGAATTGCAGAACAGGCTGGGGCTGACCTACCTCTTTATTGCCCACGACTTGTCCATGGTTCAATATATCAGTGACCGGGTAGCCGTGATGTACCTGGGACAGGTGGTAGAACTGGCGGATAGCTTGGAACTGTATGCTAAGCCCTTACACCCCTATACCAAGGCCCTGATGTCAGCGATACCTGTAGCCGACCCGGATGAAGCGGCCAAGCGGGAGCGAGTGGCCCTCCAGGGTGATACAAGTGGGGCTATTGACCCTGTTCCCGGCTGCCGCTTCCAGCCCCGGTGCCCGGTGGCCAAAGAGATCTGCCGCCAGCAAGAGCCGGAATACCGGGAAGTAAAAGAAAGACATTTTGTCGCCTGTCATTTGGTTGTCTGAGAAATATGAGAAAAAATAGGCAAGACTAAGGCGCTATGTAATAATACATACAAATGAACAAATTTAATCCAGGATAATTTGACTTTAGCCACAAATAAGGGGGCAGTTATGCAGGATACTCTACTTAAAATAAATGGGCTGAAGACTCATTTTTTTACCGGCGCCGGAGTGGTTAAAGCGGTAGATGGGGTAGACCTG
>JAJZTU010000231.1 GCA_021848765.1 Bacillota bacterium | reverse complement strand
AGCTATTGCCAACCATTTAAAGAGACCTAATTCCACCTTCCTGGTTGCTGAATACAAATCACAAATCATTGGCTTTGCCCAGGCCTATGACCACGGGCCGTTAGTAGAACTGGCCAGGCTCTATGTATTACCCCATTATCAGCGTAAAGGGGTTGGTTCCGCCCTTTTGCGTAAAGCTGCTGAATTTGTCCCAGCCGGCAAGAAGCTCTCCCTGAACGTACACAGGGATAATGACAAGGCCAGGAATTTTTATGAAAAACATGGTTTTCGCAACAAAAAAGGATTATACCATTCCCAGGATAACGGGAGGTTAATCCACCTTCTGGAATATGATATTGGGCCAAAAGAATAAATTGTCGTCAAGAAACAATAATGCCGCTCATTTTCTTTACCCGAAAAGAGCGGCATTAATTCTGTCAATATGGCGATTTAACTAAAATTTGGTCATTTAACCATAGTAGGCTATATTTTTACTATCCATCGGGTTCTGAACCCTCTTCCTTCTAGACCGCAGTACCTGCTTACTCAGCCTGTGGATACCTTCAATCAGGGCAACAGTCAAACTGGGCGTGAGCGGACTTTCACCGTTTAAGGCACCCCGGGTGTATTTTAGCAGTTCAGGGGGGGACAGGGTGGTATCGAGAAACCCATATACTCCCTGTTTCAGGGCCTGAAAGAGTATATCTTCGTCCTGGGAAGGTGCAAGGATGATTATTTTGGCATCCGGCCAGGCTTGTTTTATTAAGCGAGCGGCCTTAAGGCCGTTACAGGTAGTCAGGTAAGGATCCAGGAAAATCAAGTCAGGCTTCAGCATTTTGCATAATTGCACGGCTTCCTCACCGTCCCCGGTATCGGCAATGACCTGAAAATCCTGCTGGCGGTTATAGAAATCAACCAGCAAGGATCTATAGAGTTCTTGATGGTGCGCCAGAAGAATTAAGTGCTTGTCCATAGTACCCCTCCTCAGTTACGTAACCCACAATTAATTAACCGCATTAAAGATTACGCCTTATCCCGGGAAATTGAGGGGGGAGACCGGTAATTTTTTTAATTCTTTTGCTGGAGTGGTGAAGGCACCCCGATAAACCGGTCCATCAGTTCATATCCCCGTTCTACCAGAAGACCGGTGGAGCGGGCTGAATCCTCGTCGTATCCACTTACAGAACTTTGCTGTGGACAACTCTTCTGGTAAATCAGGAAAGGTACCTCATCCGGCACGTGAGTGCGGAGGCTCAAAGGCGTGGGGTGGTCAGGAAGAATCATAACCCGGTAGTCATCGAACTCTTCCAAGCCGTTGAGTACCTCAGCTACCACCTTTGCATCGATTTCCTCAATAGCTTTAACCTTATTATCCAGTTCTCCCCTGTGGCCGGCCTCATCAGGAGCCTCAATATGAATATAGACAAAGTCCTTGCCCTTCTTCAATTCTTCCAGGGCAGCCAAGGCTTTGCCCCTGAAGTTAGTGTTGATGTTACCGGTTGCCCCGGGTACTTCCACTACCTCCAAACCGGCACACAAGCCCAATCCTTTGGTAAGATCGACAGCAGAAATCACGGAACCGGTCAGCCCGTATTTCTCCAAAAAGCCCGGTAGTGCCGGCTTTTTCCCCTGGCCCCAAATCCACAGGGAATTGGCCGGTCTTAAGCCCCTGGCCACCCTGTCCTTGTTCACCGGATGGCCTGCCAGGAAACGGCTGCTTGCTTTCATCAGATTCAAAAGCACCTCACCGGACTCTCCCCGGGGTAAATAGTCCGTGATCTTGCGGTCAGAAATATCATGGGGAGGGGTAAGCTTAAAATCCGTGGGGCCTTGATGCCAGACCAGCAAATGCCGGTAACTCACCCCGGGGTAGAATTTAAAAATCTCTGTTCCCAGCCGCTGATTAACCTCGTGCATCAGAAGTGCCGCTTCTGCGGAAGATATCTCATCCGAGCTGTAGTCCAGCATAGTTTTTTGCTCATAGTCCGGCTCGTCCGAAAGGGTCACCAGATTACAGCGAAAAGCAACATCCTCATCCCCCAGGTTAACTCCCATGCTGACTGCCTCCAGGGGAGACCTTCCGGTATAGTAAAGTTCGGGATTATAGCCCATAACCGAGAGGTTGGCCACATCGCTTCCCGGAGATAACCCTTCCGGCACAGTCCTGACCATTCCCAGTATCCCGGACTGGGCCAGGCGGTCAAGATTAGGCTTGCGGGCATACTGCAGCGGAGTCTTGTCCCCCAGTTCCTTAAGCTTGTAATCGGCCATTCCGTCGCCTAAAATTACTACATATTTCATTTATATCCCCTTCTCCCAGATAATAGCGGTACGATGGGTACCGGACAATTTGTCCGCTTACCATAACATACTTAGTTTAATCCAAGCTTCCGGGGATTTCAAGCGCAATGACCAATCTAGATTTCCAGTTCCCTGGCCTGCATGACTTTGTTCATATTCCGCATAGCGCACAAGTCACCGCACATCGTGCAGGTATCTTCCCTTTCCGGCCTGGACTGTTCCCGGTAGCGCCGGGCCTTTTCCGGGTCAATCGCCAGGGTAAACATCTTTTCCCAGTCAATTTCCTGGCGGGCCTTACTCATCTGGTTATCCCATTCCCTGGCCCCGGGAATTCCCTTGGCAATGTCAGCAGCATGGGCCGCAATCCGTGCAGCCACAATACCTTCCTTTAAATCATCCACATCAGGCAGCCGCAGGTGTTCCGCGGGGGTCACATAGCACAGGAAATCAGCGCCTGCCGCTCCGGCAATGGCTCCTCCTATAGCACTGGTAATGTGGTCATAACCGGGGGCAACATCGGTGACCAAGGGGCCCAGAACATAGAAGGGCGCCCCATGGCAAAGCTTTTTTTGCAGGACCACATTAGCTGTAATCTCGTTAATGGCCATATGCCCCGGGCCCTCGATCATTACCTGGACATTGCGGGCCCAAGCCCTTTTGGTGAGTTCTCCTAGGGTGATTAATTCCTCAATCTGGGAGGCATCCGTGGCATCGTTAATACTGCCCGGCCGGCAGGCATCACCCAGGCTGATAGTGACATCATAACGCTCACAGATATCCAGAACCCGGTCATAGTTTTCGTAGAAGGGATTTTCATTACCGGTCAGTTCCATCCAAGCATAGAGCAGCGAGCCTCCCCTGGAAACGATGTTGGTCAGCCGGGGATTATCGCGGAACCGTCTGGCTGTTTCCCGGTTCAGGCCGGCATGGATGGTCATAAAATCCACACCGTCCAGAGCGTGCTTTTCCACCACAGCCAGGAATTCCTCAGCTGTAATTACCTCCAGCTTCTTGTCATAGAAGCCAATAGCATCATACATGGGTACAGTGCCAATCATCGCAGGAGAAAGCTCAATGAGCCTGCGCCGGAACTGCTCGGTTTTGCCAAAGCAGCTGAGGTCCATAATGGCCTCAGCCTTTAGTTCCAAAGCCTTGCGGACTTTATCCAATTCTACTTCGAGGTTGCAGCAGTCCTTGGAAATCCCCAGGTTAACATTAATTTTGGTACGCATTCCTTCCCCTACACCCTCGGCTTCCAGGGATTTGTGGTTCTTATTGGCCGGGATGGCCACTTTACCCTGGGCGACCAGATCCCTGAGCTTTTCTACAGGCATGCTCTCCTTGGCTGCCACTGCCTGCATTTGGCCTGTAATGATTCCCTTCCGGGCAGCATCCATCTGGGTTGTGTATTGCATAAGCTCACCCTTACCTTTCTTGCATTATAATTTTAGCCGAACTGTTTTTTGTCTCCGGTCACATACCACCATCGTCCCGGAGAGAGGCCACATCACGCCAATGCCTCCCAGTCTTTGAAAATGGGCTGGTAGCCGTGGGCCAGAAGCATTGTTTTCATAGCGTTTACATCCCTGGTATCCGATATCTCGAACTGGCCGCCGCCGGACTCTTTCCTGGAGTGCCCGCCGACGACGGTGGAGGAACCGGCTGACATCTTGGTTACCCCCAGGGGCAGGAGGTTATCCCGGAATTCCGCCCTTTCCCTGGTGGAAATGGTTATGCCAACCCGTGGAAGGAACAGGCGCAGGGCCAGCATAATTTGCACCAGTTCCCGGTCGCCAACCGGGGACTGGGGTGTAAAACCCCCGGCAATTGGACGAATTCTAGGCAGGGAAACACTTATTTCACTGTCCATGAATTTATTCTGTAGATAGTCAGCGTGAAGCCCCGTAGCAAAGGCTTCAGCACGCCAGTCATACAGTCCCAGCAGCGCTCCGATGTTTACCGCCCTCATCCTGGCTTGGCAGGCCCTTTCCGGGGCCTCCAACCTGTTCAGGTAGTCCTTTTTAGGGCCTGATATATGGAGCCGGTCATAGGTTTCCCGGTGATAAGTCTCCTGGTAGATGGTCAGCCCGTCCACCCCCGCCTCGATTAGCCCGGCGTATTCTTCGGTGGTAAGGGGATAGACCTCGATGGAGACGGAAGTGAAATATTTGCGCAGCACCTTGACACAGTCTTTTATGTAGGAAACGGGGGTCTGGGTCCTGGACTCGCCGGTTAAAATGAGCAGGTGCCGCAGCCCGGTGGCGGCAATAATCTGCGCTTCCTCCTCAACCTGTTCCAGGGACAATTTCATGCGGGGTATCTGATTTTGAGTGTTGAAGTTGCAGTACACACACTGGTTAGTGCAATAGTTGCCCAGGTACATAGGGGTATAAAGCAGAATTACCTTTCCGAAGTGCTGGACAGTTAAGCGGTGGGCTTTCTGGGCCATTTCTTCAAGAAATTCACCTGCCTGCTCAGTCAGCAGGGCCAGAAAATCCAGAGGGGTGATCTTATCCTTACCAAGGATGCTGGCAATCCGGTTCCTGCTGACACTCTTACAGACAGCAGGGAAATCCAATTCCCGGTATTGCGAGTAGAGTTCGTAGAAGCTCATATGCTTTACCTACCTTTGCTTTGCTCACCTCAGAAAACCGGTCAGGGGAGAACTGGCCCTGGCATACTGTTGGGTTGCTCCCGGCCCGGCCAAAAATGCCTGGCGGCCCGCCTCCACAGCCTGACCGAAAGCCCTGGCCATTAAAACAGGGTCATTAGCCGTAGCAATCGCAGTATTCACCAGAACTGCAGCAGCACCCATCTCCATGGCCTCAGCCGCTTCCGAGGGCCTGCCGATACCGGCATCCACAATGACAGGCAGCTTGATTTCCTCAATGAGTATGCCTACCATTTCTTTGGTTTTCAGGCCCCGGTTTGTCCCGATGGGAGCCCCCAGGGGCATCACTGCAGCAGCCCCAACGCTTTCCAGGCTTTTGGCCACCATCAGATCAGGGTTTATGTACGGGAGGACCACAAAGCCTTCCCTGGCCAGGATTTCCGTTGCTTTGAGGGTTTCATAGTTATCAGGCAAAAGATATTTGTTGTCGGAGATCACTTCAATCTTGATCCAATCCCCGCAGCCGCAAGCCCGGGCGATGCGGGCGATGCGCACCGCCTCCTCAGCCGTTCTTGCCCCGGAGGTATTGGGCATTAATATACATTCCCCGGGTACGAAGTTCAGGACATTTTCATCAGAAGACTCCAGGTCTAC
>JAJZTU010000230.1 GCA_021848765.1 Bacillota bacterium | reverse complement strand
GCTTTCCTGCTGAATAACGCCTACCCCAGCCTCATTTGGTCCAAGGGCCGCATCCCGGACGGTTTGTGTTTCCTGTTTCAACATTACCCTCACCCGCCTTTATTTTAAACGTGATTTCGTACCTACAAGTGATTCTCTCAATTGTAGGTTACCCCTAACGTAAGCAAGAGGCAAAGGAAAGGGCGGGAATTGACAAAAATCCCCGGGGAACAGTATTTATCAGGTTACAGGGCAGCAGGAATGTCACATACAATCAGGGCAAAAGGCTTGAAAATACCACCCGCTTACCGGTATCTTTGGTGATTTTAACAAACGGCTTAGCCCCACTTGCCCTTTTTCATGTGTCCTTCCAATTCTGCTTTGACCATTTGCCGGATGAGACGGGCATTTTCCAGGGCCTTGTTGAATAATGCCACACAGGGCGGATCCAGATTGAGATCGATACCTTCAAGGCTGATTGACTCTATAGAATCCATGATGGTGGCAAGCTGCATATGTAATTGGTTAGTGCGCCGGGAGTTAATCACCAGAGCTGCTTTTTCGTCACTTAAGCCTTCAAACTTTTCCCGGGGAGCCCCGCACTTAGGACACTTTTCCGGCGGCTCGTCACCCTCGTAGACAAATCCGCAGACTCCACACTTCCAAAGTTTCATGTTATGTCCCCCTTCGTATGTTCAAACCGGCTTGTAGTATTCTTTGGCATGAGAACACAGCGGGCACACTGCCGGAGGCTCAGTTCCCTCCCAGAGGTATCCACACTCACGGCATTGCCATTTGGCAGGAGAAGTTTTTTTCAACAGAGTTCCCTGTTCCAGGCTTTCCAGAAGTGCCTGGTATCTTTCGGCATGGAATTTCTCTACCTTGGCCACTTCCTCAAAATATTTGGCAGCTTTCAACTCGCCTTCCTCTCTGGCTACCTTAGCAAACTCAGGATACATATCGTGGTACTCATAGGTCTCTCCTTCAATGGCTGCCCGAAGGTTAAACTTGCTGTCGCCGATACCTTGCAGAAGCTTGTAGATAATTTCGGCATGTTCTTTTTCATTTTTGGCGGTTTCTTCGAAGATTTCCGCAATCTCCAGCCATCCTTCCTTCCTGGCCGCAGCGGCAAAGAAGGTGTACTTGTTCCGGGCCTGGCTTTCACCGGCAAAAGCTGCTTTCAGGTTTTCGATAGTTTTCTTGGACATTTGTACTCCTCCTTTGTTTCTATAGCTCCCACAATTCTTCCGGATGCCTCAGTGAAAATGTCAACTGCTAATTTTCTTGCTCAAAGACATCCTTGCCGACCCCGCAGACAGGGCAAACCCAATCTTCCGGCAGGTCTGCAAAGGCAGTACCCGGCGCTACTCCGGCTTGACTGTCACCTTCGGCAGAATCGTAAACATAGCCACAAACAGTACATACCCACTTTTGCATGCTGATCCCTCCCTCGCTAAATTAAGTTTAGTTCCAGTTGGGTTGGTTCCTTGCTTAATTTGGTTGCTCACTGAATTTGATCCCAACTGTAGATTAGTGACTATCTATTTAGTTTGCCGGTAATAGGCGTAAGTCATGGGTTCCCCTGAAGCTTTCACTCCACCGCCTACAACCTGGGCGACAATAAGGGTATGGGTGCCTACATCAACGCATTTTTCCTTTAGAACCCGGCATTCCAGATAGGCAATTCCTCCTTCGAGAACCGGCGCACCGGTCACCGTCCCCTTGCTATAAGCAATTCCTTCCAGTTTATCGAGCTCCCGCCCTGAGCGGTAGCCGAACCGGCGCACCAGGTCATGACCGTCCTGACCGAGTATGGTAGCGGCAAAAACTCCACTTTCCAGGATGAACCGGTGGGTTAGATTGCCTTTGTTAATCCCCACTGCCACTTGGAGCGGTTGACTGGTAATCTGCAACAGGGAGTTACAGCATTGGCCGTTTAACTTTTCTCCCCAAACTGAGGTCACAATGTAGAGGCCATAAGAAATCTTAAACAGCGCCGTACCTGCATCCTGATTATAGGAGTCCGTTGCGGTTGAGCCTGTAACAGCCGTTGCAGTTTGGCCTGTAACCGGTGTTCCAGTCCCGGAAGCAGCAGGCTGTTCACCGGTAACCTCTTCAAAGGCTTCCGGCCCTGCCCCACAGAGCGGACAAACATCCGGCGGGGTCTCCCCTTCATGAATATACCCACAAATAGTACAACGCCACTTTTTCATTAATTTACCTCCTATTATTAGTAATCATTAGTATATTAGATAGCCCACCTTGAGTCAACTAGATTATGGTAAAACTTGTAGTTAATCTTTCCAGATTTACCGGCAAAAATTCCCTGCAGAAAAAAATAATGGGCAGGAACATTGTCACTGCCTGGGTAATTTCACTTTCCTATTAAACCTGCATCTTTTCCTATTTAGCCTGCTTCTGATTAGAATCAGGTGAACAAGGCTTTTCCCCGGTTTAGTTGCTAACAAACTAGTTGCTAACAAACTATTGACACTCAATGTCAGTAGCCGTATAATTAAACTATACCAAATCAGTAAACAATTAGGCAGGGAATTTAACATGAACATCAACCAAGCTACAGATTATGCATTTAGAGCTGTACTTTTCCTTGCCAAACAACGGTCAGGGAAGGTGGTGGAAGCTCAAACTATTGCCGAACAGGAAGTTATTCCCATGCGTTTTTTGTTGAAGATAATGCCATCTTTAATTAAGGCGGGCATTGTCAAGTCACTGCGTGGGGTAGGAGGTGGTTATTTTTTGTCCAAATCCCCCCGGGAGATTACTTTTCTGGATGTGGTAGAGGCCATGGAGGGACGGATCCATATCAACCGTTGCCTGGAAGATAATGGTTATTGCAGCAAGCAAGGCGCCCCCACGTGCCAGATTCACCGGTCACTGGCCGCTATTCAAGCCAACCTGGTTGCGGAGTTAAAAAATCATAATTTTGGCGACCTAATTAACTAGTTCCTTTTTTTACCCATAAAGTATACCATTTTAGTAAACATTTACTTTGATTGGAGGTCTCAATTATGGATGCTATTTTCTTATCCAGATTGCAATTTGGTTTTACTGCATTCTTTCATTTCTTATTCCCGCCGCTGACCATTGGTATGGCTACCATTATTACCTTCATTGAATTTCTCTACTGGCGTACCGGTAAGGAGATTTATGACAAGATGGCCCGCTTCTGGTTTAAATTGTTTATGATTACTTTTGCCGTGGGAGTTGCCACAGGAATAACCATGGAATTTCAATTTGGTACCAACTGGTCGGAATACTCCAAGTTTGTAGGGGATATTTTTGGTGCACCCCTGGCTGCTGAGGGCGTTTTTGCCTTCTTCCTGGAATCCACCTTTATGGGATTGCTGGTCTTTGGCCGGGACAAAATCTCCAAAACCATGCGCTTCTTTGCTTCTTTCTGCGTTGCCTTGGGCAGTACCCTCTCCGCCTTCTGGATAATAGTTGCCAACTCCTGGCAGCAAACTCCGGCCGCTTTTAAAATAGAAGGTGGTAGGGCTGTGTTAACCGATTTCTTCGGCGCCGTATTTAACCCTTCTACTATCCCGCGTTATTTGCATACCGTTGATGCGTCTTATATTACCGGCGCTTTCTTCATGATGGGTATCAGCGCATATTTCCTCTTGCGAAATAAAAATGTGGAAATTGCCAAACCTTCTTTGAAAATTGCTTTAATCTTTGCTTTGGTGGCAGTCTTAGCCCAGGGTTTACTGGGTGATATTCATGCCAAACAAGTAGCTGTAACCCAACCCGCAAAACTGGCCGCTTTTGAAGGCTTATGGGAGACCCAAACCGGTGCACCGCTAAACCTCTTCGGGATTCCTGATCCGGCAAATGAAACGACTAACGCAAAAATCGGTGTCCCCGGACTGTTAAGCTGGCTGGTTTATGGAGATACCAAAGCTGAAATTAAAGGTTTAAAAGAGTTCGCACCTGAGGAAAGACCGCCGGTTAAAGCTACGTACTGGTCTTACCATGCCATGCTCTTCTTCGCCGGATGGTTTATTTTGCTGGTACTGTGGGGCGCCTTCCTGTTGATGCGAGGAAAGCTTGACACTAACAAACCTTTCCTGACCTTAGCTTATTATTCCATGCTTTTGCCGTTGTTAGTTAATGAGTTGGGCTGGTTTGCCGCAGAAATAGGCCGGCAACCTTGGATAGTCTATGGTTTGCTGAAAACTCAGGTGGCAGCTTCACCACTACCGGCTTATCAAGTTTTGCTGACCACCATCCTTTTCTTTGTGGTTTACAGCGGTTTAGGAGCAGTTGTGGTCTACCTGATGCGCCGGGAAGTCAAGAAAGCTATGGGCGAAGAGTTCAGCACCAGCAGCCCGTTAGGTATTTCTGCAGGCAAATAATTTGGAGGTGAAAAAGCATGGATTTGAATACTGTTTGGTTTCTGCTGGTAGGAGTCTTAATCATCGGCTATGCGATTTTAGACGGTTTTGATCTTGGTGTTGGCAGTTTATATTACTTGTTGGGCAAAACCGAAGAGGAAAAACGCCTCCTAATCAATGCTATCGGTCCGTTTTGGGATGGTAATGAAGTCTGGCTGTTAACCGGTGGCGGCGCTCTGTTTGCCGCTTTCCCTCTGGTCTATGCTTCTGTATTCAGCGGTTTCTATCTGGCCATGATGCTGGTGTTATTAGGGTTGATTTTCCGGGCGGTAGCTATAGAATACCGCAATAAAGTTGATGACCAGGCTTGGCAAGCCAGGTGGGATTTCTTGTTTTTCCTGGGCAGTTTTTTGCCGGCCCTGCTCTTCGGGGTAGCCGTGGGCAATGTAGCCAAAGGTTTGCCTCTGGACAGCGCCTACCACTACACCGGTGGCTTCTTCGGGCTCCTTAACCCTTACGCTTTATTACTGGGCTTGCTGGGTTTGTTTGGTTTCCTGATGCAAGGAACTACCTACACCATGCTGAAAACTGAAGGTGTACTCCAAGAGCGGGCCCGGGGACTGTTCTCAAGGATTTGGACAATATTTGTAGTTCTGTATGTTCTGGCCTCGCTTTACACTTATCTGGTCGCTCCCGCCCTGTTTGTCAATTACAGCAACTTACCCGTACTGGATGTGATCCCGCTGTTGGCTATTCTTGGCATCGCCCTCACTCCGCAGGCCGTAAAAGCAGCCAGGTACGGAACAGCCTTCTTTGCTTCTTCCCTGACTATGGCCGGCATGATTTTAACTCTGGCTGTGGGCATGTTTCCTAACTGGGTACCGGCTGTTGACCCGAATTTAAGTTTAACCATTTATAATGCTTCCTCCTCACAGTTAACTCTGAAAACTATGTTGATTATCGCCTTAATGGGTGTACCTATCGTGCTCTTTTACACCATCTACGTGTACCGGGTCTTCAGAGGGAAGGTCAAGTTAGAACAAGATGGGTATTAAGAAATGAATAATAAAAGCTGTTGACTTTGTTAGTAGCCTGAGGCCCCACCGTTACCGGTGGGGCCTTTGTCTACAGGTTATTGGTTAAATATCGCAGAGGATTGTTAATGAGTTGATGATGGTTCCAAAACACTCTTTCTGCACTTTCCCGGTGCCGG
>JAJZTU010000229.1:4396-5552 GCA_021848765.1 Bacillota bacterium | reverse complement strand
ACAGGAGGGATGGAGGTGAAACCGGAGGTAAAGCCGGAGGTAAAGCCGGAGGTAAAGCCAGAGGTAAAGCCAGAGGTAAAGCCAGAGGTAAAGCCAGAGGTAAAGCCAAAGAAACCGTTGAATAAGGGTCAGGAAGGGGAAAAGCTGGAAGACCTGTTGAGGGGGATCCAGAGTGCAGCCATTATCGGAATGGCCAAAAATGTGGGTAAGACGACTGTGTTCAATTACCTGACTTCGACATTAGCCGTCCATGACAGGGTGGTCGCGGTTGCTTCCGTAGGCCGGGAAGGGGTAAGGAAAGATTTTCTGAGCGGAGCGGTTAAGCCCTTAGTCTATATCCCTCAGGGTAACCTCCTGGTAACCGGAAGAAAACTAATTCCTTTTTGTCAGGCCGGTCTGGAGATTTTGGAGATTATGCCCTTCCAGGGTCCTTTCGGGGAGTTGGTAATCGCCCGGGTTCGGACTTCTGGTTTAGTGGAACTGGCCGGACCGGTAAGGACCGAAGAACTTAAAGCTATCTTAAATGTGTTTAGGGAAAAGGGCGCTGGAATCACATTGGTAGACGGGGCTTTGGACCGCAAGGCTGCCGCTTTTCCCGGGGTGACAGAAGGAATTATCCTGGCAACCGGAGCCTCGGTGGCCGGAAGCCTGGAGGCGGTAATTGCCCGGACAGTCCACCAGGTAAACCTGCTGGTCCTTCCTGAGCTTGCCGAAGCCAAAGTCAAAGAGGCTGCCCAAACTATTTTAGCCAACGGTTCAGTTGGTATTATCAACAGTAGCAGCAGCATAGTGGAATACAAGACCTCGCAGAATCGAACAGTGGAATACAAAGCATTGGAATATCAAGCATTGGAATATAGAACATTATTGGGGCATGAGAGGGGAATAGCAACCGGCCTTGGCCCGGGTACCGTTTTAGTCCTGGGAGGGACCCTGGAAGATACCAGCCTGTGTGAACTCATGGAGAACTCTGCAGGCTGCAGGGAAGTTACTTTGCTGGTACGGGATGCACTTCGCCTGTTTCTTGAGCCGGAAACTACTGCCAGATTAGAACGTCTTGGTTGGAAGATCAAAGTTCTCCATAAGCCCCGGCTGCTGGCAGTCACTGCCAGTTCTTGGTCTAAAAGCGGGAAGGCTATTCCACCCAGGGAGATCG